>CAMBYS010000137.1 GCA_945872165.1 uncultured Clostridia bacterium
AATCAGGCTGACTGCCGGTGCACCTGCGGCACTGGCTGCAACCGATACCGTGACACATATCAGAATCACGCCGGCGCCGATTGCCACATTGCGTATTGCCGTATCATATACAGCTGCATCTTCCTCCGATGATTCCCACGGCTGTACGGTTGTGGTTCCATCCTCACCCAGAGCGAAGATAAATTTGGTATCGCCGAACTGCTGCTCCAGCTCTTCCAGTGTGTAACCGAAGTACACATTGGATTGGGTGTTATATGCGGCTTCCTCCAGATATTCATTGGAAACATACATGGCACTGACGTTTTCTACGAAGTAATTTTCACTGTTCAGTTCCGTTACCAATCCGGTATACACATTCTGCTCCAGATAATCCAGCAGCTCCGGGTCATTCAGTTCCGGAAAATTTACTGCCACACAGGCTGTCCGGTCACCAGCATCCCCATGGTTGTCAGTCTTGGGAGCACAGCCGGTCAGCAGCAGGACACAGACCAGCAGCCATGCGGTAAGTCGTTTCATGCTGCGAACCTCCTTTCCCTTATCTGCGGCTTCTCAGGACAAGCACAATACCTGCAAGCACGGCAATGCCAAGAACCGGCAGAATCCATCGGTGTTTTTTGGTCTGAATGGTGCCATCCTCCCCAATTTCTGCCCCTTTCTCCACCTGATGCCGGATTTCCTGTATGGACAGTCCGGTGGTGACATAGGCCTTGAGAAGGTTATCTGTACCTACATAAAGTTTCTTTTGTGTCTGCTGTCCGGTATACCGGTTGCTGACAGTAATCGTATAAATGCCTTCTTCCGTATAACAATCGCCATCCTTTGCCGGACGGTTGAACCGGACATCCTCTGTCAGACCATCCGCACCTTCCTGCAGCACTTCCTTTTTGATGTCGATATCCAGATACCGGGATTTGGCAAGGTCAAGATAAAAGCCATTTTCTGTGACAGCGGTATTGGTCAGCTCTGTCTTTGTTTTTACATCGAATGGATATACCATGCAGTTACCATTGCGCACGGAAAAACGGAAGAAAATCCGGTAATCCGAATACATGGGCAGCAGGGAAACGCCAAAGGCTTCCGCTTTGCTGTCCTTGATTTCATAGTCCAGCGCAACCTCATAATCGCCTTCCTCAAACAGCTCTACCTGCGTATCTGCTCCGGTTTCCGCATTGGCAGACAGATAATTGGTATACACCACCGGTTCATCCCAGTTGTTCTGATAATCCCTGTGCCGGACAATCAGGGTACCTCTGCCGAAATTTCCTTTTTCCACGCCGAAATACGTATCTGAGCCGTTGGTATCCGCCGCAATGGTCAGATTTTCCTTGCCATCAAGCTGGTCAATATCCTGTTCCAGATGGAACCACAGGGTCACGGTATCTCCCACGGTCTTGAGAAAAACCGGGTCACCGTTTTCATCCTCTGTCACCCGTGTATGTCCGCTGACAAAAAATTTCCCCAGTGTCCACCCGAAATGCGGGTCATTCTGTGTCATATCCTTTTGCCTGGAATAGCCGGTATCCCATCCCGCGTTGACTGGTGTGCCCAGATAATATTGCAGTTCCTTGTCCCCGTCTGTCGTATTGTCTGTTGTCTGACCGCTGGCAAAAGCAAGCAGGGTCATGCTGCACAGTACCAGCAGCAGTGTTGCCAATGCCGCCAGTCTCGATGCGATTTTTTTCATGGCTTTCACCTGCTTTCTGTCCATCTGGTATATACAAATATTGTAACATACCCGCACCGGTAAATCCATGAGGGGAACCGGATTTCTGCACACAAAAAAGGCTGTACCCATTTCTGAGTACAGCCTTTGCTTTTTTCATTTCAGGAAATTACAGAACCTTTTCTTCTTCCTTTACGTCCTTGCGGGACAGGTTGATGCGGCCCTTGTCATCAATTTCAATGACCTTAACCCAAACCATGTCGCCAACCTTGACAACATCTTCAACCTTCTCTACGCGGCGCTTTTCCAGCTTGGAGATGTGAACCAGACCATCCTTACCCGGTGCAATCTGTACGAATGCGCCGAAGCCCATCAGGCGGACAACCTTGCCATAGAATACATCGCCGACCTCCGGGTCCTTGACGATGGTTTCAATCATCTTCTTTGCCTTCTCGCCGTCTGCACCATTGATGGATGCAATGCTGACAGTGCCGTCCTCAGCAATGTCAATCTTTGCACCGGACTCAGCGGTGATCTTCTGGATCACAGAGCCGCCCTTACCGATGACATCACGGATCTTATCCGGGTTAATGTGCATGGTGATGGTCTTCGGTGCCCACGGAGACAGGTTTGCACGGGGTTCCGGAATCGCCTTCAGCATAACCTCATCCAGAATCTTGTAACGTGCATCACGGCACTTGCGGAATGCTTCCTTGATGATGGACGGAGTCAGACCGTCAACCTTGATATCTACCTGAATACCGGTGATACCCTTCTTGGTACCTGCTACCTTGAAGTCCATATCGCCATAGAAGTCCTCTACGCCCTGAATATCAGTAAAGGTGGTTTCCTGACCGTCATCGGTAATCAGACCGCAGGAAATACCAGCTACCGGAGCCTTAATCGGAACACCGGCATCCATCAGTGCCAGGGTAGAACCGCAGACGGAACCCTGAGAAGTGGAACCGTTGGAGGAAAGAACCTCAGATACCACGCGGATTGCATACGGGAATTCCTCAACAGACGGCAGTACCGGTACCAGAGAACGCT
The DNA here is from genome assembly GCA_945872165.1 of uncultured Clostridia bacterium. Classification (GTDB taxonomy): domain Bacteria; phylum Bacillota; class Clostridia; order Oscillospirales; family Butyricicoccaceae; genus Butyricicoccus_A. Next base: position 2,714 of record CAMBYS010000137.1, read on the forward strand.
CTGCCAGTGCACCATGACCGATTTCACGGCGGCCAGGACCACGGGAGGGACGGGTTTCACCAACCGAGAAGGACGGGAAATTATAATGATGGATATAACGCTTTTCCTTCTGCTCAAAGATAGTATCCAGCTGCTGTGCATCAGACAGGGTACCCAGTGTGCAGACAGACAGAACCTGTGTCTGACCACGGGTAAACAGGCCGGTACCATGTGCACGGGGCAGTACGCCTACCTCAGATGCCAGCGGACGAACTTCTTCCATGCCGCGGCCATCTACACGCTTGCCCTGAGTCAGCCAATGACGGACAACCTTCTTGCACAGCTTGTCAACGATTTCGGTAACTTCACCGGCACGCTCTGCTGCAACCTCTTCGCCCAGCATTGCGTCGATTTCCTCACGGACAACCTGCATCCGTGCGTCACGAACGGTCTTATCATCGGTATCAAAAGCGACCTCAACCTTTTCACGTGCAAATGCTTCGATCTGATCGAACAGGTCATGGTCTACATCATGATGCTCATACTCAAACTTCGGCTTGCCGATTTCTGCCTTGATGGAATCAATAAATGCACACATCTTCTTGATTTCCTCATGGGCGAACAGCAGGCCTTCCAGCATCTGATCCTCCGGAACTTCCTTTGCACCTGCTTCGATCATAACGATCTTCTCAGCAGTACCGCAAACGGTAACGTCCATCAGACTCTTCTCACGCTGTTCCACAGTGGGGTTCAGCACGAATTCGCCGTCAACCAGACCGACATCAACGCCGGCAACGGTATAATTAAACGGGATATCCGAAATAGCAACTGCAATAGAAGCACCATTCAGTGCAGTTACCTGAGGAGAGTTATCATAATCATTGCCCATAACGGTGCAGACAATGGAAACGTCATTGCGCAGATCCTTCGGGAACAGCGGACGCATCGGGCGGTCAATCTGACGGGAAGCAATGGTAGCCTGTTCGCTTGCCTTGCCCTCACGACGCATAAAGGAACCCGGGATACGGCCTACTGCGTACAGCTTTTCTTCAAAATCAACAGAAAGCGGGAAGAAATCCACACCTTCACGGGGCTTCGGGGAAGCGGTTGCCGTAACCAGAACAACCGTATCACCATAACGAACCAATGCAGCACCATTTGCCAGCTGTGCAACCTTACCGGTTTCTACAGTCAGCTTACGGCCAGCGAACGTAGTTTCAAATACACGTTCTTCATCAAATGACTTATGTGTAATCGTAGTCATAAATAAACTGTCTCCTTTTCTACAATATTGTTCTAAAAAGTCCGACAGTCCTTCAAGCACTTGAAGCGCAGGTTTATCTTCCTCTTTCATGGCTCCCTCAGAGGAGGGAGCTGTCTGCGCTTGCTGCGCAGACTTAGGGAGTTTCATAAATACCTCTTTTAGGAATTTCCCCGTAACAGGAGCATTTCATAAGCCTGTCCTTCAACTGCTCAAGGAATTGTCGTCCTTCATTCTTTTGTCAGTGGGAAAAAGAGGAGGCATTCACATGGCCTCCTCTTACTCCATAGCTCTTACTTTCTCAGGCCGAGCTTCTTAACGATTGCTCTGTAACGCTCGATATCCTTCTTCTTCAGGTATGCGAGCATGCTGCGGCGCTGGCCTACCATCTTCAGCAGACCACGACGGGAATGGTTATCATGCTTGTGCTCCTTCAGATGCTCAGTGAGCTGCTTAATGCGCTCAGTCAGGATAGCGATCTGTACTTCCGGGGAACCGGTATCGGTCTCATGGGTACGGTTTGCTGCGATTACTTCAGCCTTCTGCTCTTTGCGGATCATAATTAGACACCTCATAATAAAAAATATTTTTTTAGCTCCCAATGCACCGGGCAGCGGTCTAAGGTGATGGACACGGTAAAACATGTCCTGTATCCAGACTGCTAAGTGCAGGGAATACGCTAACTACTGCATCATATCATACCAGAGCTTTTTTGTAAAGTAGATTATTTGGAAAACTTTTGAGCGCATCCTCTATGCCCATTCATGACAGATTTCAGACCATCCGGCTTTTCTGTTTATGCCCGGACGGTTACTGTGCCAATTCCCACAGCCCCTAAGGAAGAGACTCACCGGCGAGTCTCTCCCGCCCTCATGCTCAGTTAGGACGGGGCCTCGCTCTCGCTACGCTCGGCTGCATTCAGCAGCCCGCGACCCCTTTGGAATCCCCAATAATCACCGCGATCTCCTCTGGTACATCGCCATCTGCCTGTTACCGCCGGGTCTTCCCCAGTTCGGCTTGCATTCCGTGGTTTATTCCTGCAGGTTTATGACAACACTTTATATAGAGGGAATAAACCAATATGCAACGCCGAACATTGACAACGAGGGCTGAGATAGCAAAAAAGTTCCCAATTACCTATACTTTTCCAAGTTTTTTGATTATTTATTCAAAAACACGTGGTTATCCTTCGTTTAGTCATCATTATTTCTCTCTCTGTCGAAAAAAAGATTTTACGAACTCCACAATTTTTCGTCAAGAAATTTTACATCTATATGATTTTCTACATTTTATATCTTGCATTTTGTTCGGGAATACAACAGAGTTCTCGTTATATTTTGCAGGATTCTTTCATATATTTTTCATTTGTAGTGATTCTGTACAGCTATAATCCGCTGTTTTTGTAAATAATTCATGAAATTTGCTTATTTTCAGTTATTTAAACACATGCTATAATCTGAACCATCAACGAAAGACATGTGAATGAGAAAAACAGCTCATTCCCATTCGCTTTCCTTCCTTTTTTTCTCTTTTCTGCCGAAAACACATGACGGTGGCTGTGCAATAGTGCGGCCTGGATGTCGTGTGTTTTTCTTTTTTCAAAATACATATAAAAAGGCTCCTCCTGCACAGGAAATTTCCCCTGCACGGAAGGAGCCTTTTTGTTTTTTTACTGTGATATTGTGAAGCCAACCAGCAGGCAAGCGTATCATTCACACGCCCAAGCAGGATTGAAACGCTTCTGTCCCAAAGCCTCCCTCTTGGAGGGAGGTGGCATTTGCGTCAGCAAATGACGGAGGGAGTTAAAACGCAAGGCTTCTGTATCACTTAT
>CAMBYS010000138.1 GCA_945872165.1 uncultured Clostridia bacterium
AAACTGGCAGGAAAGACGATTGTGCTCACCGGTACGCTGTCCCTGTTCACAAGAAAGCAGGCAACGGAAATCATTGAACGTCTTGGCGGACGGGCTTCCGGCTCGGTTTCCAAAAAGACCAGTTTTGTTGTTGCAGGTGAAAATGCCGGCAGCAAGCTGAAAAAAGCAAATGACCTTGGAATCCCGGTTCTGACCGAACAGGAATTTCAGGATTTGATACAGGAGGATGAAGAATAATGGCTATCACCAGAGAAAATGTCGAATATATTGCCAATCTTGCGCGTCTGGATCCAAAGGGCAAGGGCTTTGACAAAATTGCGGAAGATATGCAGGGCATCGTTTCCATGGTCGATCAGCTGCAGGAGCTGGATCTGGGCGATATTACCGATGTGATTGATACCGAACGCAAAAATGCCATGCGTGAGGATGTGCCGGTTCCCTCCTATGACAAGGAGGACATTCTGGCAAATGCGCCGAGTGTGGAATGCGGCGGCGTAAGCGTACCGCGTGTCGTAGAATAAGGGAGGCGTCAGAAAGATGGAATTGTATCAGAAAACAGCAGCCGAGCTGTCGGCAATGCTGAAAAATAAAGAAGTCAGCTCAGTAGAGCTGACCAAGGCAGCCTTTGCACGTACGGCTGCCGTAGAAGAGAAGGTGGGGGCATATATCACCCTGACCGAGGAAAAGGCACTGGCTGATGCTGCTGCCATTGACGCGAAGCGTGCCGCAGGAGAAGAGCTTCCGCTGCTGGCAGGTGTGCCGGTATCGGTAAAGGACAACATCTGCACCAAGGGCATCCGCACCACCTGTGCGTCCAAAATGCTGGAAAACTTCAACCCGCCTTATGATGCGACAGTGATGGATAAGCTGCATGCGGCAGGCCTGGTTATGACCGGCAAAACCAATCTGGACGAGTTCGCCATGGGCTCTTCCTGTGAAAATTCTGCCCTGCAGAAAACCCGTAACCCCCATAATCCGGACCATGTTACCGGCGGTTCCTCCGGCGGTGCAGCAGCTTCTGTTGCGGCAGGTGAGGTTTCCATTGCAGTGGGTTCCGACACCGGCGGTTCCATCCGTCAGCCGGCGTCCTTCTGCGGCGTTGTGGGTCTGAAGCCCACCTATGGTACCGTATCCCGTTATGGCCTGATTGCCTTCGCATCTTCTCTGGATCAGATCGGTCCTTTCGGACGCTGTGTAGAGGATGCTGCCATGCTGGCAGATGTGCTGCGCGGCTATGATAAGATGGATTCCACCAGCTATCCCAGGGAATATGACAGTCTGACTGCCGGTCTGAATGCAGATATCAAGGGCATGAAGATTGGTCTGCCGAAGGAATATTTTGGAGAGGGCATTTCGGAAGAGGTCAGCAAGTCGGTATTGGCTGCTGCTGAGACTTATCGCCAGCTGGGTGCAGAGGTAGTGGAAATTTCCCTGCCGCTGTCCAAGTATGCACTGCCGATTTACTATATTCTGTCCTCTGCGGAGGCATCCTCCAACCTGGCACGCTTTGACGGTGTCAAGTATGGCTACCGTGCGGAGCAGTTTGACGGCATCATTGACCTGTATGTCAAATCCAGAAGCGAAGGCTTCGGACCGGAAGTACAGCGCCGTATCATGCTGGGCACTTATGTACTGTCCTCCGGTTATTATGACGCATACTACAAGAAAGCACGTGCGGCACAGCGTGCCATCCGTGCAGACTATGCAAAGGCATTTGAGCAGGTGGATGTCATCCTGACACCGGTTGCACCCACAACTGCGTATAAGGTGGGCGAAAAGACCTCCGATCCGCTGCAGATGTACATGGGTGATATCTGTACTGTATCGGTCAACATTGCAGGTCTGCCGGCAATGGTTCAGCCCTGCGGCTTCGACTCCAACAAGCTGCCCATTGGCATGCAGCTGATTGGCCCGCGCTTTGGTGAGCAGAAGCTGGTAAATGCAGGTCTGGCATTTGAGAAGGCCTCCGGCCTGTCCAACATTGTGGCACTGTAAGGGAGGAACAGAATCATGAAATACGAGCCAGTCATCGGCCTGGAGGTCCATGCCGAGCTTTCAACAAAGACAAAAATTTTCTGCGGCTGCAGCACTGCCTTCGGTGCAGAAATCAATACACATGTATGCCCGGTATGCACCGGTCAGCCGGGTGCACTGCCGGTACTCAATAAACAGGTCGTACATTATGCGGCAAAAATGGGTGTGGCAACCCATTGTACCGTTAACCGTCTGTGCAAATCTGACCGTAAAAACTATTTTTATCCGGATCTGCCTAAGGCATACCAGATTTCCCAGTTTGATGTACCGATCTGTGAAAATGGTTATGTAGATTTTGAAGTGGATGGTGAGCCTAAGCGGGTTCGTTTTGAACGTATCCATTTCGAGGAAGACGCAGGCAAGCTGCTGCATGACGAGGGCGATGGCACCGTGGTTGACTTCAACCGCTGTGGTGTACCGCTGATTGAAATGGTTACCCGTCCGGATATCCATTCCGCTGCGGAAGCAAAGGAATTTCTGGAAACCGTCAAGACTACCCTGTCTTACCTGCAGATTTGTGACTGCCGCATGGAGGAAGGTTCCATTCGCTGTGATGTCAATGTATCTGTCCGTCCTATGGGCAGCGACAAGCTGGGCACCCGTGTGGAAATGAAGAACATCAACTCTTTCTCCGCAGCAGAGCGTGCGATTACCTATGAAGTCAACCGCCAGATTGACGTACTGGAAGAAGGCGGCCAGATCATTCAGGAAACCCGCCGCTGGGATGATTCCCGTGGAAAGAACATGGTCATGCGTTCCAAGGAGGATGCGCAGGATTACCGCTATTTCCCGGACCCGGATCTGGTTGCAGTGGAAATTGATGACGCCTGGATGGAGCAGATTGAGTCGGAGATTCCGGAGCTGCCTCAGTCCCGTTATGCCCGGTATATCAAGGATATTGGCCTGCAGCCCAAGGAAGCACGGATTCTGTCCGATTCCTTTGACAAGGCATGCCTGCTGGATGACGGCGTGGCAATGAATCGTGTGGATGCAAAGGCTATTGCGAACTGGATTCTGTCGGATATCTCCAAGTACCTCAATGACAAGGGCTTGGAGCTGAAGGATACCAGGCTGACTGCAGCCAAGCTGGTGGATATGATTGAACTGATCGAAAAGAACACCATTTCCGGCAATGCGGGCAAGAAGGTACTGGTACAGCTGTTTGAAACCGATGACAGCGTGGATGCCATCGTGGAAAAACTGGGACTGAAGCAGGTATCCGATGAGGGTGCGATCCGGAAGCTGGTAGATGAGGTGCTGGCAGCCAATCCGAAGTCGGTTGCAGACTATAAGGGCGGCAAGAAGAATGCCATTGGCTTCCTGGTAGGACAGTGCATGAAGGCTTCCAAGGGCAAGGGCAACCCGAAGATGATTAACCAGCTGCTGAGCAAGACGCTGGAGCAGATGTAAACGGATTGTTTTTTACAGTAAGGCAGGTACATTGTTGACAGAAACGGTGTGCCTGCCCTGTATTTTGGGTTTACTTTCACGAGTTAACGTGCTACAATATAGCCATACATTGATAACGATGGAATCAAAATTCCTGATGGAGGCGTGAAATAGATGAACAGCAAACTCAGAGGACAAACAATGGACAGTCTGTTCCAGGCAATTATGCAGCTGGAAACGATTGAGGAGTGCAGTAATTTCTTTGAGGATTTGTGCACCATCAGTGAGCTTCGTGCCATGGAACAGCGGTTTCAGGTTGCTGCCATGTTGGATGAAGGTCGGATTTACAGTGATATTGCCAAGGAAACCGGTGCATCCACTGCTACCATCAGCCGTGTCAACAAGTGCCTGACCTATGGCTCGGATGGCTATCGTGTCGTACTGGACCGTATGAAGCACGCGGAGGCAAAAGATGAGTGAATATTCAGCGTACGCATTGCTGTCGGAATACTATGACCGCTTTACCGATGACGTGCCTTACGAACGGTGGGCGGATTTTTTTGAGCGGATTTTTGCCCAAAAACAGGTGAAACCGGAGGTTGTTCTGGATTTGGCCTGCGGAACCGGCTCTATGACCCGTATTCTGGCACAGCGGGGGTATGATATGATCGGCGCTGACCAGTCGGAGGAAATGCTGATGATGGCACAGCAGTCCTGTATGGACTGCAATCCGGATAAGCCGGTACTGCTGTTGCATCAGTCCATGCAGGAGCTGGAGCTGTATGGCGGCATAGATGCCTGTGTCTGCTGTCTGGATTCGGTGAATTATGTACAGGATCCGGCTGTGCTGCAGGAGGCATTCAAACGGGTGTTTACCTACCTGACACCAGGCGGGCTGTTTGTTTTTGATATCAATACCAGAAGCAAGCTGGAGGGCATTGACGGGCAGAGCTTTGTCCGGGAGGATGAGGATGTGTTCTGTGTCTGGCAGTGTGCGCTGGAAGAGGACAGCCTGTGTCATTATTATTTTGATATTTTTGAGCTGAATGAGGATGACACATGGGAACGATATTCAGAGCACCATGTGGAACGGATTTATGAGCCGGAGGCACTGACAGCCATGCTGCAGGAAGCCGGTTTCACTGAGATAGAACAGCGGGGCGAGCTGTCTGACAACCCGCCTGCTGAGGACGAAGCGCGTATTTTCTTTGTTGCGCGTAAACCAGTATAAATGAGGATAATTATGAGTGATACATTGATTCGTGTGATCTGCCGCAATGCGGAGATCAAATTTACTGCCGTGTGTACCACGGAGCTGGTGGAGCGTGCCCGCCAGATTCATCGCACCCTGCCGCTGGCAACCGCTGCATTGGGTCGGACCCTTTCCGCTGCATCCATGATGGGAAGGGAATTAAAGGACGATAACGGCTCTGTCACGCTGCAGATTAAGGGCAATGGTCCGCTGGGTACCATTACTGCAGTGGGTGACTGTGACGGCTGTGTGCGCGGCTATTTGCAGAACCCGGCAGCAGAGCTGCCGCTGAAGCCCAATGGACATTTGGATGTGGGCAGCGGTGTGGGAGTCGGTTACCTGATGGTCATCAAGGATATCGGCGTAGGTGAACCGTTTACCGGCACGACGGCACTGCATAACGGTGAAATTGCAGAGGATATTACCAGATATTTTGCCGAGAGCGAACAGATTCCGTCCGCTGTGGCGCTGGGTGTGCTGGTGGATACCGACCAGCATGTCAAGCAGGCCGGCGGTTATATGGTACAGCTGATGCCGGGAGCAACCGATGAGGACATTACCCGTCTGGAACAGAACATCGCGGCAGCAGGTGCGTTTACCACCATGCTGGAAAAGGGCATGAGCCTGGAGGATATTGCACGTACTGTACTGGATGGCTTTGAACTGGAGTTTTTGGAGAATACACCGATTGCCTACCGCTGCGGCTGCAGCCATGCCAAGGTTACCCGTGCACTCATCAGCCTGGGAAGAGAAGAGCTGACACGCCTGCGTGATGAGGAGGACGGCATTGAAGTGACCTGTCAGTTCTGTGACAAAATCTATAAGCTGTCAAAAGAAGATATTGATGTCCTGTTGATTGCGGCATCAGGTGACAGTGAAACAGACGAATAATGCGTTTTTTCGATAGATTTTGACACGAAAAAGAACATTGGAAAAAATTCAAACTTTTTGAAAAAAAGTGTTGACAAAACCGGTCCTGTCGATTATACTGTAGTAGTCGCTGGACGGTACGGAAGTTTAGCTCAGCTGGGAGAGCATCTGCCTT
>CAMBYS010000139.1 GCA_945872165.1 uncultured Clostridia bacterium
CACGGTTCTGACTGATCCCACAACTGGCGGCGTAACCGCAAGCTTTGCCATGCTGGGTGATATCATTCTGGCAGAGCCGGGGGCAACCGTCGGATTTGCCGGCAGGCGTGTGATTGAAGGCACCATCGGCGAAAAGCTGCCAGATCGCTTCCAGTCCGCGGAATTTGTGCTGGAACATGGCTTCTGTGATGCCATTGTTCCCCGGAATCAGCTGCGGCAGACACTTTCTGAGCTGCTTGCCCTGCATGGCTACACGGCAAAGCGAGGTGAGTAACAATGGATCAGAAAACACTTGCCAAACAGATGGAAATTATCCATGATGCCAAGCGTCCCAACATTGATGATCTGGTGCAGGAAATTTTTACGGATTTCATGGAACTGCACGGTGACCGGTTGTATGGGGATGACCATGCCATGTGCTGCGGCATTGCCCGGCTGAATAAAACCCCGGTGACGGTGATCGGACAGCGTAAGGGACATACCACCCAGGATAACATTGATGCCAATTTCGGCATGGCTCATCCTGAAGGCTATCGCAAGGCACTGCGTCTTGCAAAACAGGCAGAGAAATTCCATCGTCCGGTAATTTGCTTTGTGGATACTGCCGGTGCGTTCTGCGGTGTAGGAGCTGAGGAACGGGGACAGGGCGAAGCCATTGCCCGGAATTTATATGAATTTATGCAGCTTCGTACTCCGGTGATTTCCGTCATTACCGGCGAAGGCGGCAGCGGCGGTGCCCTGGGCATTGCAGTTGCCAACGAAGTCTTTATGATGCAGAATGCCATTTATTCGGTGATTTCTCCCCGGGGCTGTGCCAGCATTTTGTGGAAGGATGCTTCCCGTGAGCTGGATGCGGCACAGGCACTGCAGATTACGGCGGAGGACTTGCTGCGGTTTGGCATGATTGAAGGCATTATCAAAGAAGGTAAGACACAACTGTCTTATTATAGAAACATCAAAGCAGCTCTGACTGCTTCCATGAAGCGGCTGGAAGGCCTGTCGGAAGAGGAGCTGCTCAAGCAACGATATGAAAAATTCCGTAAAGTCGGAGTTTTCATGGATAATACACCTGAATAAAAAAGGAGAGCAAAAATTATGTTTGAGAAGATTTGTGAACTGCTGGCTGACAAGTTTGACGTTGATGCAAGCACCCTGACCATGGATACCAAGATTAAGGAAGATCTGAAGGCTGATTCTCTGGACATCGTGGAACTGATGATGGATCTGGAGGAAGAGTGTGGCGTTACCATTGAAGATGAGGATGCCATGAAGATGGTAACCATTGGCGATCTGATGAAGTACATCGAAGAGAACCAGTAATCTGGACAAGGTTTCCCCGGCTGCATGCAGCCGGGGATTTTCTTTTTTGCTCAAAAAAGCATGAAAAAATGGCTGCTGCCCATTCGGACAACAGCCATATGTAGGAATGAAATTCTTACTTCTTGTTCTGGATGTACTCGTCCATTGCAGCGGCAGCCTTCTTACCAGCGCCCATTGCAAGGATAACGGTAGCCGCACCGGTAACGGTATCGCCGCCGGCGAATACGCCCGGCTTGGAGGTTGCGCCGTCCTCGTCTGCTACGATGCAGCCCTTGCGGTTGGTATCCAGACCCGGAGTGGTGGTACGGATCAGCGGGTTCGGAGAAGTGCCGATTGCAACAATAACTGCGTCAACATCCAGCACATCGGTGCTGCCTTCAATCGGAACCGGACGGCGGCGACCGGATTCATCCGGCTCACCCAGCTCCATGTTCTGGATGCGTACACCCTTTACATGGAAATCTTCATCGCCGAGCACTTCAATCGGAGCTGCCAGCAGCTTGAAGATGATGCCCTCTTCCTTTGCATGATGTACTTCTTCTGCACGTGCCGGAAGTTCAGCCTCAGAACGACGATATACAATGTAAACGTCCTCTGCACCCATACGCTTTGCACAGCGTGCAGCGTCCATTGCTACGTTGCCGCCGCCGAATACAGCAACCTTCTTTGCGTGGTAAATCGGGGTATCAGAATCTTCCTTGTAAGCCTTCATCAGGTTAACACGGGTCAGGTACTCGTTTGCGGAGTAAACGCCATTGTAGCCTTCGCCCGGTACACGCATGAAGTTCGGCAGACCAGCGCCGGAGCCAACAAAGATTGCCTCGTAGCCCTCTGCAAACAGGTCATCAATGGTTTCGGTACGGCCGACAACGAAGTTCAGGACGAACTTAACGCCCTTTGCCTTCAGGGTATCAATTTCCTTCTGCACAATTGCCTTCGGCAGACGGAATTCCGGAATACCATACATCAGTACGCCGCCAGCGGTGTGCAGTACTTCAAATACGGTAACATCATAGCCCTTGGCAGCCAGGTCACCTGCACAGGTCAGACCTGCCGGACCGGCACCGACAACAGCAACCTTATGACCATTGGATTCCGGTACTTCAACCGGATCTCCGGTGGGATGAGCCATTGCATAGTCAGCAGCAAAACGCTCCAGACGGCCGATAGCAACCGGTTCGCCCTTGATGCCGCGGACACACTTGCTCTCGCACTGGCTTTCCTGCGGGCATACACGGCCGCAGACTGCCGGCAGGGAGCTGGTTTCCTTGATCTTTGCATTTGCTTCCAGGAACTTGCCTTCCTTAATCAGGGAGATAAAGTCCGGAATCTGTACATTAACCGGGCAGCCGCCCACACACGGACGATGCTTGCAGTTCAGGCAGCGCTCTGCTTCGTTGACAGCAGTTGCTTCGTCATAGCCCAGGGAAACTTCCAAAAAGTTCTTATTTCTTACGTTCGGATCCTGTTCCGGGATCGGGTTCTTCACGGGGGACATGTTAGCCATCTTACTTTACCTCCATCTTCATGAGATTGCACTGGTGATCTCTTGCGGCCTGTTCCTGCGGCTTGTAGATCGCTGCACGGCGCATAGCCTCGTCGAAGTCAACCTGATGACCGTCAAAATCCGGACCGTCTACGCAGGCAAATTTGGTCTCGCCGCCAACAGTCAGACGACATCCGCCGCACATGCCGGTACCGTCAACCATGATGGTGTTCATAGAAACGATGGTCTTGACGCCGAACGGACGGGTAGTCTCAGAGACAAACTTCATCATGATCATCGGACCGATTGCGATGACAACATCATATTTCTCACCTGCTTCGAGCAGCTCCTGCAGCTTGGTGGTGACGAAACCCTTGTTACCGTTCGAGCCGTCGTCCGTCATGACATACAGGTTGGTGGAAGCAGCGCGCATTTCGTCTTCCAGAATGATTGCATCGGTGTTCTTAAATCCGGCAATCAGGTCGACCTTGCAGCCGAGTTCATGCAGCTTCTTCGCCTGCGGGTAGGCGATTGCACAACCCAGACCGCCGCCGACAACTGCTGCTCTCTTGTAGCCCTCGAGCTCCGAGGCAATGCCGAGCGGGCCGACAAAGTCATGCAGGCAGTCGCCTTCCTCCATCTGACCCAGCTTGATGGTGGTTGCGCCAACTTCCTGAACAACAATGGTAATGGTGCCCTTTTCCCGATCATATTCGGAAATGGTCAGCGGAATACGCTCGCCTTCAGCATCAACACGGAGAATGATAAACTGACCCGGTTCAGCCTTCTTTGCAACATAGGGAGCATCGATTACCAAGAGAACGACGTTCGAACTCAGCCGACGCTTTTTAAGAATTTGATACATAACATATCCTCCTCTTATCAGTAAAACATAATTCGTAACAAACCAATAGAACCAACTATACCTACATAATAATACAGCATGTTGAACGGATTCTCAATAGATTCACGAAGATTTTTTTGCTAAAAACCGCAAAAAAAGTACGAATTCTTATCCTAAATAAGGATGATGTCAAAAAATGTGCATGTTTGCTGTGCAGGTTTACAGTAATTTTTGAGTGTATTTCAGGAAACCTCCGGATTTCCTGCATTTCGGTTCTATCGCGGACAGCTTCTCCATAGGCTAAAACAGGAAAACAACAGGAGGTGATACATAATGGAAAGCAGGCTGGAGCAGGCTGCCGCATGCCTGCCCATATCTTTGCGGCAGCGACTGGAACAACTGGGAGGGGAACAGCAGCGCTGTGAGGAAATCCGCCTGCGTATCGGTCAGCCGCTGCAGGTTACGCTGGGCGGGATGGAACGAGCGCTTCCGGGCAGCCGGCTGACCTCTGAGGAAATTGCGATGTCCTTCAGTTGTGCAGCAGAATATTCCATTCATACCTATGCGGACAGCCTGTGTCAGGGCTTTCTCACACTGCGTGGCGGACACCGTGTGGGCGTATGCGGACAAACCGCGGTGCAGCAGGGACAGGTACTGTCCTTCCGCTGCATTTCATCCCTGAATATTCGTATTGCCAGACAGCTGAAGGGAACTGCTTCGCCGGAGCTGCTTGCACAGCTGTGGGAAACAGATGGCGTTGTCAGTGGGTTATTCCTGTCTCCGCCGGGAAGAGGAAAAACCACCCTGCTGCGGGATATTGCCAGACAGCTGTCAGACCGGGGTATCCGTACGGCTTTGGCAGATGAGCGTTCGGAGCTGGCAGCGCTGCACAACGGCGTGCCGCAGTTTGATATTGGACAGCATTCGGATGTGATCGACGGCTGTCCCAAGGCGGAGGCTGCCATGATGCTGGTGAAAACCATGTCGCCGCGGCTGTTGGTACTGGATGAAATTACCTCAGAGGCAGATGCCCGGGCAGCGGAATATGCCTCCCATTGCGGCGTGGCTGTGCTCGCATCAGCACATGCCTGGAATTGGGATGACTTCCGGCAGCGCCCTTTGTACCGGCAGCTGCTGGATCGGAATATTTTTTCACGGATCTTCTGTCTGGAAGCAGACCGGCATGTGGTACGGATCAAACCACAGGGAAAGGAGAATACCGAATGCTGAAAATTATTGGAATTGTATTGGTGATCGGTTCATTTACCGGCATTGGCATATCACAGCGGCAGCAGTTCCGGGGACACGTGATGGTACTGGGAGATATGCTGTCCACGCTGGATTTCCTGTCCAGTGAACTGTCCTATCATCTGACCAGTATTCCGGATATTGTGGCAAAGCTGGCACAGGACAGCCGTCCATCCGTTGCCAAAGCCTTTGGCACCATGCATGAGCTGATTCAGAGGGATGACAACCTGTCCCTTGCATTTAAATGGATGAAGGCTTTCCGGGACTGCGGGCAGGAAATCGGACTGGATGCGGAGGATATTGCCATTCTGTGTGATCTGTCGGAGTTTTTGGGCAAATATGATGCACAGGCCCAGCAGAAAAGCATTGATTATGCAAAAGTGCGGTTATCCCGCCAGCTGGAGCTTGCTTCTGCTGAAATGAAAAGCAAGGGGAATGTATACCGCACCTGCTGTGTGGCTGCGGGAATCCTGCTGGTTCTGGTTCTGATTTGACAAAAACGCCTATGGAAGTTGACCTGATTTTTAAAATCGCGGCAGTTGGCATTCTGGTTGCGGTGCTCAATCAGTTGTTAATCCGCTCAGGCAGGGAAGAGCAGGCAATGATGACCACCCTTGCAGGCCTGATTGTCGTGATGATGCTGATTGTCCAGAAAATCAGCGAGCTGTTTACGCTGATTCAGAATGTATTTGGTTTTTAGCCTATGGGACTGATATTCAAGATGGCAGCAGTTGCCCTGTGCGGTGCATTGCTGGCGGCATTTCTCCGGCCACACACGCCGGTTTTTGGCATTTTGACTGCATT
>CAMBYS010000140.1 GCA_945872165.1 uncultured Clostridia bacterium
TGTGGTTTGTCAGCAGCATCAGTACAACCGAATCATGGTAACTGCCCTTTTTTACTACGGTTTTCAACATGTTTCCCAACACTCCTTGCTATGAAAATTTTAGATTATTTATACGAAAAAACAAATCCCATGTCATCAGATCATTGGATACTTTGACCTATTTTTATTATCACAGGAAATGTTATTTTTTTCAACTCCAACTATGGATAAAACATTTCCGTCATTTTATCCACAATGACTTTCAGATTTCTCCGTGTACCGTCACATTTCGTGGTATAATAAACATACAGTTCACTGATTGCAAAGGAGAACATCATGCTCACAGAACGTAAAATCACCCTGCAGCAGACCCCTTATGTCAAATGCGCCACCATTTACAGTGATCCGGAGGTGGAACCCCGGGCACATATCCTGTATTTCCATGGCGGCGGTCTGCTTTATGGCACCCGTACGGATCTGCCGGAAACCCATCTGCTGACCCTGACCGGAAAGGGCTTTATCATTATTGCCTTTGATTATCCCCTGTCACCGGCTGCCAAGCTGGGCTTTATCCGGGATGACATTTTGTCATCCATCAATCGGTTTATTGAGAGTCCGGATGCCTATACGGTACATCAACTTCCCTATTTCCTGTGGGGACGCTCTGCCGGCGCATATCTGTGCCTGCTGGCTGCTGCCAGCGGAAGCCTCATACAGCCGCCGCTTGGTATTCTGTCCTATTACGGCTATGGTTTTCTGACGGATGGCTGGTTTAACGTTCCCAGCCGGTATTACCAGACTCTGCCGGCAGTACCGGAATCCTGTCTGGAATTGCTGCCGGATTACATGCATGCGGATGGCCCCTTGGACACCCATTACAGTGCCTATGTGTATGCCCGCCAGACCGGCTGCTGGAAATCCCTGTTCTATGACGGACGGGAAAAATATTTCTTCCTGGATTTCTCACTGCGCAATTGTGATACCCTGCCTTGCCCGATTTTCTGTGCCCACAGCATGCGGGATACCGATATCCCCTTCCAGGAATTTCAGGCGCTGTGCCAGAAATATCATGCCCAGCGGTTTATTGCCTCCGGTGACCAGCATGACTTTGACCGCAATGAAACCAGTCCTCTGACCGGACGTCTGCTGAACGCAACTCTCCGGTTTCTGGACACCTGTCTCCTTTGAACTGTTTCAGCCAGGATTTGTAAGCCCTGTCCCTGCAGGGCTTCTTTTTTTATGTTTTTTCCAGATATCGTTTGGCATTGGCCTCTGACCTGCGGCAGCCGCCTCCGGTGACCTGGGTGACTTTCCCATCCACCATGGTGACCTCCAGCTTACAGGCATTGCGGCAGCCCTTACAGAAAAAGACCAGTTGTTTCTGTTCCATCTTGCTTCCTCCTGCTCAATAAAGGAAGGGCAGGGTACAGCGCTGCACCCTGCCCTCAGGAATTACATTATGCTACTATGAATCTCGTCTCAGCCCTTACTTTTCCAGAATGGTGCCCTTGCGGAAACGCTCGCAGGACTTCATATACTTCATGCAGAAGTAGAATACCAGACCAGTCGGGATGGTAGCGGTAAAGAACGAAATGTCAACATTGATCAGACCGATGATTGCGCCAACAATGATTGCAATGATAGCAGCCCAGTTTACACCGGAGTGGTCGCCATTTTCATCATACAGGTCATCCAGATGATCTGCCTTTCTTCTGTGAAGAATGAAGTAGTCAGTAATCAGGACAGCAAAGATCGGGCCGAAGAATGCGGTGTAGATCTTAACGAACAGATCCAGACCTGCAGCAGAGCTGTCATTGGTCAGAATCCACGGGCAAGTGCAGACTGCCAGAATGCCTACCAGAATAACTGCTGTCTTATGCTTCATCTTGAAGGCATCCATGAAGGCATATGCCGGCGGAATGACATTGGAAGCCAGGTTGGTGGACAGCTGTGCAAAGATAATGAAGCTCAGGGTAACAACCAGAATGATCTTGTTGTCTACCATTGCATAGAATGCATTGATCGGGTTTGCAATACCGGTAGCGGTGCAAGCCATTGCACCGATCATGCCCAGCATAACGGTGGACGGAACCATAGCGATAAAGTAGGAAGCACCGCGCTTGACAGCGGAATATCCACTCTTTACCTCTCGTGAATAGTCACCTGCATTCAGCATAACGGTCGTACTGTTGCCGAAGAACGCAATGATCGCTGCGATAAACGGCATACCCCAGGTACCTTCCTTGTGCAGCAGATTTGCTGCAATGACATCGCCCTGCTGGGTAACGCAGACATACAGCAGATAGAACATTGCCAGTACGATAACAACGCCGCCAATGTTGCCAACCCACTTTGCACCCTGGAATCCACGGATGGACAGGATGATCTGAATCAGCTGGAACAGCAGGAAGAACAGCCAGATGTTGTCATAGCCAAACAGAGCCTTTGCAATGTTGTTGATTGCAGAGCCGCCCAGCCATGTCTGGAAACCATACCATACAATTGCGGGCAAACCTCGGATCATAACCGGTACGATGTTGCCCTTGGTGCCGAAGGCGCTCTTCAGCTGTACTGCATAGGGCGCACCGGTCTTGTAGCTGAACTGGTCGTTCAGGCAGATGCCCACAACCAGAATGGTGGAACCAATCAATACAGCCAGGAACAGCTGCAACAAATTCAGGCCCTTATCCAGCTGTGCGGAACCCATGGACAGTGTACCGATGGAGATACAGCCGCCGAGCCACAGCATGGTGTTGGAGCCCCAGCTCATAATTCGATCCTTCTCCTGAATCGGCTTCAGAGAGCTGGCTTCCTGCTTTGTGCTCTTTGTAGATTCGCTCATACATTTACCTCTTTTCTTTTTTCCATTTCTTTTTCTATCTCAGAAAGGCAATGCCTTATTCTGACCCTCTTTCTTAGCGGACCGGCGTGATATATGCGCCGTAGCCAATGGCATCTTCCTTGTACATGCCATCCTCTGCAACAACCTTGCCGCGGATGATGGTGCATACCGGAGCGCCCTTGCCTTCCAGACCATCGAAGCAGGAAACATGTCCCTTGGTCAGCAGCTTTTCCTGCTCACACTTCCATGCCTTGTTCGGGTCCACAATGACAATATCACCATCGAAGCCCAGTTCAAAGGCACCCTTGCGTCCATACAGTCCGAATACCTTTGCCGGGTTGTAGTCCATAACCTTGGCAATCAGGGTCGGGCTCAGCTTCTTCTTGTTGACAACCATATCAAACATCATGGGCAGGAAGAACTGAATGGCATTCAGGCCGCCCCATGCATGCCAGATATCCTTGGTTGCATTGTCCTTTTCCTCGTCCGCTGCCGGGGAATGGTCAGAGCCCACACAGGACAGAGTACCGTCCAGCACGTAATCCCACAGCTTTTCCATATCTTCCTTCTTACGCATCGGCGGAGTGCACTTTGCCGGAGCGCCCTTTTCAAAGACGAAGTCCTCAGTAAAGCCAAGATAATGCGGGCAGGTCTCTGCGGTAATCGGCAGGCCTTCATGGATCGCATCCTTGACAACCTGTGCTACCATCGGATGGCTGACGTGGCAGATATGCACCCGGCCACCGGTTGCTCTTGCCATGTCAATGACATTCTTGGTTGCAACATATTCGGTCCATACATCGTGGGAATCCAGGAAGTCACGGATCTTTTCCTCATTGGTCCGGCCTTCCTTTGCCTTTGCTTCCTTTTCCATCTCCAGCACCTGGCCATATTCCTCACAATGGAAGCCGCACAGTGCGCCATAGGGCTTCAAAATCTCCAGTGCCTTGCGGACGTTGCCCATGTTCACCGTGGGGAACAGGTCGCCATTGGGGCAGGTAAAGCCCTTGAATGCTGCTACGCCGCAGTTATGCAGGTCAACCAGATCATTCATGTTATTCTTAACAGAACCCGGCTGGTCGTCATAATCACCGACAATGCCGCCCCACAGAGCATAATCCACCAGGGAATGCTTGCTGATCTTGCCATACTTCAGGTCAAAGATCTCCTTGTTCATCAGGGATGGATCGTTGTTCAGCGGCATGTCAATCAGGGTTGTGCAGCCTGCAACAACCGCTGCCCGGGAACCGGTTTCAAAATCCTCGCGGTATTCAAAACCCGGCTCATTCAGATGTGCGTGGCAGTCGATGATACCCGGGAATACATAGTTTCCAGCGGCATCAATGACCTTTTCCGCTTCCACTTCCGTGCCCTTTGCTACGATTGCCGCATATTTGCCATCCTTGATGGCAACATCCGCCTCATAGATCCGGTCCGGGGTGACAAGCTTACCGTTTTTCACCAACAAATCATACATAACTATTCCTCCATTCTATTTTCCTTATGTCTCAGCATAAGTTGAATGCTTTCAAATGGGCGCCGGATGCCCCGGAAGCCGCTGCTCACCGCCGGCATTTCACCTGTTATGTCTCAACAGCCGGATATCTCTCTTCTTTATCCGCCTGATTTTCGCAAAAAAGATTGTTTTTCTGTTTTCTTTTGGTACAATCATAATAGACTGACAACCAACAGAAAGGACTGATGTCATCCATGTATCCGATCCAGCGTACCACCGCTCTTGTGCGGCAGCTGCTGTCTGCCCATACCACCGGGATCGTCCATTCCGTCTATCGCAAAACCATCAATCTGTCCATCGACAATACCCTGATTGCCCTGCAGGCTGCCGGTTCACCGGTATCTCCCATCAGCCTGATTACCCCGCTGACGGAGCAGGAAATGTCGGCACTGCCGGTATCTGTGGGACAACCGGTTTCTGTGGCTGGAGAAGCCATGCAGCTGCCGGAGGCTGTGTTCTGCTTTGATACGGCGGAAACCGTTGACACCAGACTGATGCCGGTTCCGGAAAGCCGTCTGCCTTCCCTTACCGCCCAGATTTGTTCCGTTCTGAAACATTCCGCCAAAGGCGGTTTCCGAAACCTTCTGTTTCCGACGGAACATTCCACCCAGCTTGGGGAACAGCTGGTGCTGGCTGCCGCCGAAAACCATATGAATCTATGTTCGCAGGAATTATGTTTGTTCCATTATACAACAGCCGCACACAGCTTGTCCAGTCTCATCGGTCTGGGTATCGGACTGACTCCCAGCGGAGATGATTTCCTCTGCGGTGTCCTGGCTGGCCTGATCCTGCGGAACTGTACCAGCCATCCCTTTTCCCTTGCCCTGCAGGAGCAGATTGTGCAAAAGCTGCCGGATACCAATGATATCAGCCGGGCCTTTCTGAACTGTGCCCTGCAGGGTCAATACAGTGAGGCGGTCTGTTCTCTGGGCCATGCCGCTGAGGAAGCACAGCTGTCTGCTGCATTCTCCGCCATCGGACATTCCTCCGGCATGGATACCCTGTGTGGTATTCTGTACGCACTGACCCTTTCCCTCCCCGGCTGACGGCTGTGTCACCGGGGATTTTTTCAGGTGGGGCAGCGGGGGTCATGCAGGTTATCCCGCACGCCCCGATATGCCCATTCTATGCCTGTAACCTGTAGTCTGTTTAGGGCGTATCTGAAAAGTCGAAAATTTTGACTATTTCTACAAATGCGGATCGCTTCTTCGTTAAAAACACTTAGAATCCGGAAGGATTTCTGCATGTTTTTGCCTCGAATCGCCCTCGCCTTTG
>CAMBYS010000141.1 GCA_945872165.1 uncultured Clostridia bacterium
TTTGGTGGAGACGAGGGGAGTCGAACCCCTGTCCGAAGGCACTTCCTCAAGGACCTCTCCGGGCGCAGTCATTTTATTGAAATTCCCGCTGCTGTACGCCAAATGACAGGCTTACAGGGTTGGTAGCTTCATCATGCATGGGCAGGGCAAAGCTTACCTGCCGCACGTTCACCGCTAAATGACGCTCTGTCCCGGGCCGCGATACTCCCGGGCAGAACGGGCCAGCCTAATTAGGCAGCCTGTAAAGAATAATTTTTGTCGTTTAATATTTAGACAGTTGAGGCTTTTAACGCAGCGTCCTCACTGCGGCCCGCTATCCCGGATTCCACGCCCCCGTCGAAACCGGTACGTCCCCATATCGTTGGGGTTGAAACGAAGTTGGTTTTACCGGCGGGATTTCATGGCGCGTTCAATTTCACGCTGTGCATCCCGTCTGGCGGCGGATTCACGCTTGTCATACAGCTTTTTACCCTTGCACAGACCAAGTTCTACCTTGACACGGGAATTTTTAAAGTACAGGGAAAGGGGAATCAGTGCATAGCCCTCCTGTTTGGTTTTGCCAAAGAGAACCATAATTTCCTTTTTATGCATCAGCAGCTTGCGTTCCCGCAAGGGATCTTTATTAAAGATATTTCCCATTTCATAGGGGCTGATATGCATGCCCTTGACAAAAAGTTCCCCGTCACGGAAGATACAATAGGAATCCTTCAGGCTTACGGTACCCTGACGGATGGATTTTACTTCTGTGCCGAATAATTCAATGCCGCATTCAAAAGCCTGTTCAACGAAATAATCGTGTCTGGCTTTTTTGTTGGCGGTGATTTGCTTGGTGCCTTTTTTGTTTACAGCCATGACCACAATCATCCTTTCGTTTCAGTACCTTCTATCATATCCGTGACAGCAGAGAAAGTCAAGTGGAAAATGTTGTTTTTTGTATGGTTTGAAAAAAATCCGGCAAAAAGCACGGTTCAAAATAAGGAGAACAGCAAAGAATTATTGGATAATTCTCAGAGAATTGTTTGGAAAGTCTTGTACTTATCGAGGAAACATCCTATAATAAAAGCAGACTATGTCCTGTGATATAGCAGGAGAATAGCAAGAGAAAACAATCATATATTTGTGACCTGATTGAAAAAATGGAGGGCGCAGCATGATGAAAATACTTGTATTGGGCTCAATTAATATTGACTATAACTATTCTGTCGGCCATATTACAACACCAAAGGAAACCCAGGCTTCTTCTTATCTGGAGGTTTGCCCGGGCGGCAAGGGTCTGAATCAGGCCGTTACACTGGCACGTGCCGGACTGGAGGTCCATCTGGCTGGCCTGGTGGGCTCAGATGCCACCAAGATGCTGGAGCAGATGCGGGAGCGGCTGTGTGTGGATGTATCTGCCGTACAGACCGTGGAAGGACGTACCGGTCATGCCATCATTCAGGTGGATGATATCGGGCAGAATGCCATTATGATTTATGGCGGAGCAAACCAGAAGGTGAATGAAGCATATGTAGACAGCGTGCTGGAATCCTTTGGCAAGGATGATGTACTGGTTCTGCAGAATGAAATTTCCTGTCTGCCGTATATCCTTGAACGGGCTGCAGAAAAGGAAATGTTTATTGTCCTGAACCCATCACCGTGCACACCGGAACTGAAGGCATGTGATCTGTCCAAGGTTTCGCTGTTCTTCCTCAATGAGGTGGAAGGCCGGGAACTGACAACCTATATTCAGCCGGGTGATATTTTACGCGGATTATCCGATGCTTATCCGAATTCGGAATTTGTGTTTACCCTGGGCGCACAGGGCGCATTTTATAAAAAAGGCGATATGCAGACCTATCACAAGGCAATTGACGTACCGACAACCGATGCTACGGCAGCAGGAGATGTATTTGAAGGCTATTTCCTGGCAGCATATCTGAGCGGAAAGACACCGGCAGCGGCATTGAAATATGCAAGCTATGCATCTGCTTTGTCTGTCACCAAGTATGGTGCCGCATATTTCTCTGCGCCCAGAATCGAGGTAGTAGAGCAGTATCTGGCAGATCCGAAGCATCGGCCGGAATTCCAGCCGGAACCGCCGATTATCGAATATGAATAATGCAGTGTGAAATATTGCACAAAAGCCTGTAAAGCGTGGGAAATCTCTTGCAGGAAACAAACTGGTATGTTATACTAATATGTAAAACCAGTGCAGCATAAGGCTGCATATTATTTTAGGGAGTATATAGGAAATGAAGCAATTTACGGAGTACGATAGGGTGCTCACGAATGAGTTGAAGATACAGGTTCGTTTTTACGGCCTTGCACAGTAAGGGGGAGCGGAGATGGAAACTACTGACATTTTAATTGTCGGTACCGGTGCGGCCGGATTGTTTAACGCATTACAGCTGCCCGAGCATTACCAAATTCTTCTCATCACCAAGGAGGATGCCGATAAAGCGGATTCCTTTCTGGCACAGGGCGGCATGTGCATGCTGCTCAATGATGATGATTATGACAGCTATTTTGAAGATACCATGAAGGCTGGACATTATGAAAATAACAAACAGTCTGTGGATATCATGATTCGTTCCTCCCAGAAGATAGCACAGGAGCTTGTGGATTACGGTGTGGATTTTGAACGGGATGCAGAGGGCAATTTTGTTTTTACCCGTGAAGGTGCACATTCGGAAAACCGGATTCTGTTCCATGAGGATCTGACCGGACAGGAAATTACCAGCAAACTGTTGGCCCGGGCAAGAGAACGATCCAATATTACCATCCGGGAACATACTACCTTGGTGGATATCCTGTGTGATGAAAACAATGTTTGCCATGGCGGTGTGGTTCGTGAGGCAGACGGTACCCTGCATGCCATCCGTTCCCGGGCGGTTGTGCTGGCGACCGGCGGTCTGGGCGGTCTGTTCCGCTTTTCTACCAATTTCCGACATATTGCCGGTGATGCTCTTGCCATTGCCATGCGGCACAATATCGAGGTAGAACATATCAATTATATCCAGATCCATCCGACGACTCTGTATACCACCAAGCCGGGACGCAGCTTCCTGATTTCGGAATCGGTGCGGGGTGAAGGTGCCTATCTGTATAATAAGGATGGAAAACGGTTTGTGAATGAACTGCTGCCCCGTGATGTGGTATCACAGGAAATCTGCAAGCAGATGAAACTTGACGGACGTCCCTATGTAGAGCTTTCCGTGACCCATCTGGATCCGGAATTCATCAAAAAACGCTTCCCGAATATTTACAGCCAGTGTCTTGCAGAAGGCTATGACATGACAAAGGAACCGATTCCGGTAACACCGGGACAGCATTACTTTATGGGCGGCATTAAGGTGGATTCCGACAGCAAGACCTCTATGGATGGCCTGTATGCAGTGGGTGAAACCAGCTGCAACGGTGTACACGGTAAAAACCGTCTGGCAAGTAATTCCCTTCTGGAAAGCCTTGTATTCGCAGAACGTGCGGCAGATCATATTGCAGCCCATGTTTCTGATGACCAGCCGCTGCCAAAGGATGAAATCACATTTAACGCTGCGGATTATGCGGATATTGACGAAAAGAACCGGGCGGCAATTCTGGAAGAAATCAAGCGAAAGGATGAAGCATTTTATGAGCAGTGGCTCCACTATGATTCTTAATATGGACCCGTCCATTATCAACGCACTGCGTGAGGACGTAACAAGTGAGGATGTCAGCACCAATGCCATTATGCGTGAACCTCAGCAGGGTAAGGCTGAGCTGATCTGCAAGCAGGACGGCATTATCTGCGGTCTGGATGTTTTTGCAAGAGTCTTTGAAATTCTCGAAAAGGAATCCCATTTTGAAACAACCTATAAGGATGGCGATGCAGTCAAGAAGGGTGAGCTGATCGGTGTGATTTACGCAGATATCCGTACTCTGCTGACCGGTGAGCGTACTGCGCTGAACTATCTGCAGCGCATGAGCGGCATCGCAACCAATACCAATAAGATGGTAAAAATCCTGGAAGGCAAGCATACCACCCTGCTGGATACCCGTAAGACCACACCAGGCCTGCGTATTTTTGAAAAGTATGCAGTACGCTGCGGCGGTGCAACCAACCATCGTTACAACCTGTCCGACTGTGTCATGATGAAGGACAACCATATCTGTGCAGCTGGTTCTATCACCAAGGCAGTACAGATGGCACGGGATTATGTTTCCTTTGTCACCCAGATCGAAGTAGAGTGCGAGACACTGGAACAGGTAGAGGAAGCAGCAGCATGCGGTGCAGATGTCATCATGCTGGACAACATGGACAACGAGACTATGCGCAAGGCAGTCAAGATCATTGACGGCCGTGCCAAGACCGAGTGCTCCGGCAATGTCACTGCGGAGCGTCTGCTGGAAATTGCGGACATCGGCGTGGACTTCGTATCCTCCGGTGCACTGACCTATGCGTCCCCGGCACTGGATGTCTCCCTGAAAAATCTGACTGCAATCTGATTGCACTGCGAATGAAGTATAAAGCGCCTGCGAAAGCAGGCGCTTTTTTGATGCGCTTAGAGCAAGAAAATAGGCTCCCTCAGAGGAGAGATATTTTTATACGGAACAGTAGAATCATACTTCAGTCAATAAATTTATTTATATCTCGTTTTAATATCCGTTTGTTTTAAGATGTAATCAATGCTTACGTCATATACCTGAGAGAGCTTTACGAGAATTTCATCGGTTAATGGTTGAGCGCCCGTTTCAATATAACTATATTTGCGCTGTGTTATGCCGATCAGACTGGCAATTTTCGTTTGTGTATAATCAAAATCTTCACGGAGATCTTTAATCCTGTTTTCCATGTATATCACCGTGATTATTGTATAATAGTTAAAATTTATCTATTGATTTTTAGATAAAAACAGTCTAAAATAAAAGTTGATAGATATATATTATCTAAAAAGTACACGATTATACGAGGTTTACATGGAATATATCAATTTTATTGCAAAGCATACATTTGAAGCGATAGCCAGACGGCATCACCTGTCGGTGGAAGAGGTTGAGCTTCGCTTACAAAACAACATTCAGCATGGCATCCATCATTCAGACGAAGCAATTCGCAATAGCTGGAGGCAAATTCCATGTCAGGGGAAAGAGCCCACACCGGAAGAGTTATTTGATTATCTGGTGGATCAGCATGGCGGATGGAATGAAGGGAATGCCCTTTGGATTTCTATGGAGCTTGGAGAGATGGTACTGGAAGAGGATGAAACGTAACCCCACAGGTACCCAACTGTACTCTCTGTCCGCTATCCCCAAAGACTGCCGGATGCTTTTGTTGTATGGGAGCAGACGGCAGTCCGTACCAGCTGCAAAAGGGCTGGGGGTTTGCAAAGGGGGACTCGCCTAAGAGTCCCCCTTTGCGCCTGTCATAGGAAATGGTATATCGCAGTAACATGCCAACCATACCAGGAAAATTCTTCATGAAAATGTAATCGCAAAAACCAGACCTGTATCACAATCGGAAGTGCTGTAATCCGAGCTCTGGGTAGAAATTTCCTCTGTATTCGAGCCGTAGTGGCACCACAGCGGGATTTCCTCTCCGGCAACAATTGGCTTCACACTTCCAAAGCCCACGGTGCTGGCTGTCACACTT
>CAMBYS010000142.1 GCA_945872165.1 uncultured Clostridia bacterium
CGGAAAGGGAACTGCTGTTTTTGCCGGCAAAGCCATTGCTGTATACTGCCAAAAACCATAACAGGACATAGGACCGCTTTTCCTTTAAAGGGAAGGCGGTTCTTTTGTATGGACAGATAGGAGAAAATATAAAAAGTACCCTCTCACACGGAGAGGGTACAAGCATACCGGTTAAGACATCACAACACTGATCCGTTTCCACAGCGGGAGAAAAGTCTCTTTGAGAGCACAGTATTTGTCAGCCAGACATACAATCCAGGCTTCCCAACACACAGGAGGCACCGGTGTAAGGGGGAACATATGGCGATGAATGATATTTTCTTCAATGGGATCAAGGTCATAATCTTTTTTTGCATTTTTAAGTGCAGTTCCCGGATGGGTAAACCCATGCAGCGAATGCCCATGGTCACGGTCGTGCCAGTCATAGAGAAAATAGTCATGCAGCAGGGCACCGCGGATTAAAGCCCGTTCATTTACCCGGAGCTTCAGCTTTCGGGACAGATACAGGCTGAAGAAGGCAACCTGGACACTATGGGAATATACACTGGTTGATCCATGCTGATAATACTGCTTTTCCAGAGAAAATCGGCCGTTTTGTTCCAGCTCTGAGACAATGGTTTCCAATTTCAGGTTTCTCATGTCAAAGCTCCTTTTCCTGTCGGTTGATTTTCTGTACACCTGCATTATACCCCGGTCAGCTGGGAATTTCAATCGTCAAGATGCCGGGAAACAGGAAATCTTTTGGGCTGTGAACTGACACAAAAGCTTTCTAGAAGGCGGGCGTGTTGACACCTGTTTTACCCGCCGGTATAATGAAAGATATCCTGTAACATGGGAGGAATAGGTATGTTTAAACAAAAAGTTGCGGTGGTAACCGGCGGCGCACATGGAATCGGCAAATGCATCTGTGAAGAGTTTGAAAAACAGGGGGCACAGGTCTGCACCATTGACCTGCAGGACAATCCATATTTTGTGGGAGACATTGGAGACAAAGAAACGCTGTCTCGGTTTGCTGAAAAGGTAATTGCCGACTATGGACATGTAGACTATCTGGTCAACAATGCCATGCCATTGTTTAAAGGGATTGACACCTGCACCTGGGAGGAGTTTGATTATGCCCTGCGGGTAGGGGTTTCGGCACCATTTTACCTGACCAAGCTGTTTATGCCCCATTTTGCCAAAGGTGCTGCCATTGTCAATATATCCTCCAGCCGTGACCGCATGAGCCAGCCTTTTAGTGAAAGCTATACCGCGGCAAAGGGCGGAATTGCCGCACTCACCCATGCATTGGCTGTCAGCCTTTCAGGAAAAGTGCGGGTCAACTCCATTTCTCCCGGTTGGATTGATACCGATTACACGGTGTTTCATGGACCGGATGCCCTACAGCAGCCCGCCGGACGGGTGGGAAATCCTATGGATATTGCCAATATGGTACTGTTCCTTTGTTCCGATAAAGCCGGATTCATCACCGGAGAAAATATCTGTATTGACGGCGGCATGACAAAGCAGATGATTTATCATGACGATTGGGGATGGAGCTATACGCCGCAGACAAATCCAGCGGATTGATGCTGCCAGCAGCGGATTTTTTTTCAAGGAAATTTGAAAATGGTATTGACTGTTTGACAGACAGGGCATATAATAAAACAAACGATGTAAAACAAATGTTTTATATTGATTTTAGGAGAACATACGAATTCTCCTGATCAATCCAACAGTCAGAGTGCCAGACGCTAAGACGCAGAGCCAGTAGTCCCGAAAAGTGGATACATGGTTCTGCGTTTTTTTGTTTCGACGGAAGAGGAGGGGAAAAGGTGATATCGTATGAATACCATGATTGAAATTAGCCACCTGAGCAAAAGCTTTGGGACGGTAAAAGCGGTGCAGGATCTGAGCTTTCAGGTTCGGAAAGGAGAATTATTCGCCTTTCTCGGCATCAATGGTGCAGGCAAATCCACCACCATCAACATTATGTGCGGACAGCTTGCAAAGGATGCGGGCAGGGTATGCATTGACGGTGCGGATTTGGATCAGGATGCGGACTGCATCAAACGCAGTCTGGGCGTTGTATTCCAGAATTCCGTACTGGATAAGCATCTTTCTGTCCGGGATAATCTGGAAAGCCGTGCTGCATTGTATGGCATCAGTGGAAAGGCATTTCGGGAGCGGCTGGAGGAACTGGCGGATTTATTGGACTTTCATGACCTGTTAAAGCGGACACTGGGCAAGTTATCCGGTGGACAGCGCAGGCGGATTGATATTGCCCGTGCTTTGCTGCACCGGCCGAAAATCCTGGTTCTGGATGAACCCACCACCGGATTGGACCCACAAACCAGAAATCTATTGTGGAATGTGATCCATGACCTGCGGAAGCAGGAGAACATGACTGTCTTTCTCACCACCCATTATATGGAGGAAGCAGCGGATGCGGATTATGTAGTGATATTGGACAGCGGAAAAATTGCTGCGGAGGGAATACCGCTGGCATTGAAGAATACCTATACCGGAGACTTTATCACGCTGTATGGCGTGGAGGAAGCACAGGTTCGCGGGTTAGGCAGCTATACACCACTGCGGGATGCATTTCGTATTGCAGTTCCCAACACGGCGGCAGCTACAGAACTGATTGTCCGGCATCCGGAGCTGTTTCAGGA
This sequence comes from uncultured Clostridia bacterium, assembly GCA_945872165.1. Lineage (GTDB taxonomy): Bacteria > Bacillota > Clostridia > Oscillospirales > Butyricicoccaceae > Butyricicoccus_A. The sequence continues at coordinate 2,655 of CAMBYS010000142.1, forward strand.
TTATGAAATCACCAAGGGCAGAATGGATGATGTCTTTCTGGCGGTAACCGGTAAAAAACTGACGGGAGGTGAAGCAAAATGACAGAACTGGCTGCACTGGTAAAGCGCAATACCAGATTATATTTTAAGGATAAAGGAATGTTTTTCACCTCTCTGATTACCCCGCTGATACTTCTGGTACTGTATGGTACGTTTTTGAGCAGTGTGTATGAGGATATGTTCCGCAGCGCCGTGGAAGCGGCAGGCACCACGGTATCCGATCAGCTGATCGGCGGGTGTGTCGGCGGAGAACTGGTATCCTCATTGCTGGCTGTATGCTGTATCACAGTGGCATTTTGCTCCAATCTACTGATGGTACAGGATAAAGTCACCGGAGCAAGACGGGATATGACCATTTCTCCGGTAAAGCCGCGCACACTGGCTTTCAGTTATTATCTGTCCACACTGCTGTCCACATTGCTCATCTGTGGTGTGGCAACGGTGATATGTCTGCTGTATTTGAAGTACTTGGGCTGGTATCTGACCGCGGAGGATGTGGCATTGCTGCTGCTGGATGTGGTTCTGCTGGTGCTGTTTGGCACTGCACTGTCCTCCTGTGTCAATTTCCCTCTTTCCACCAATGGACAGTGTTCTGCCGTGGGAACCATTGTCAGTGCGGGTTATGGTTTTATCTGCGGTGCATATATGCCGATTTCCCAGTTTTCTGAGGGCTTACAGAAGGTGATTTCCTTTCTGCCTGGCACTTATGGCACCAGTTTGCTGCGAAACCATGCCATGCGGGGTGTCTTTGCTGAGATGAAACAGCAGGGTTTCCCTACTCAGGTAGTGGAGGCGATCCGGGATTCCGTTGACTGCAACCTGTATTTTTTTGGTGAAAAAGTAGAGCTGGGCAGCATGTATCTCACTCTCATCAGCTCTGTGGTTATTCTGATTGTTTTGTATATCACCATGCATGCCCTTTGGAGCAGAAAACAGGGATGAAAGGGGAGAAAGTAAGATGAAACGTCTGCATACCATTCAACGTGTCTTTCGGGTCTTCCATTACGGTGCAGAGCTGGAGGAACAGCTGGCAAAAGAAGGTGAATCAAGGTGAAACCCATGCAGATTCAGGGGATCCCGGCGGTACAATATGGACAGACTGCGGAACATGTATACCTGTTTGTTCATGGAAAAAACGGATATAAGGAAGAAGCGGAGCCATTTGCACAGATTGTGTGTCCAAAAGGATATCAGGTACTGAGTATAGACCTGCCCGGACATGGCAGCCGTAAAGAAGAAGCAGACCGGTTTGTGCCATGGCAGGTGGTTCCGGAGCTGCAGGCATTGATGCAGTACGCAAAAGCACATTGGAAGCATATTTCCCTTCGGGCAACCAGTATCGGAAGCTGGTTCAGCATGCTTGCCTATCAGGATGAGCCGCTGGAAACCAGTTTGCTTGTGTCACCGGTACTGGATATGCAGCAGCTGATTGAGCAGATGATGCTGTGGGCCAATGTGACACCGGAACAGCTGCAGCGGCAGGGAAGGATTCCAACAGATTTTGGTGAAACACTGGACTGGGACTATTACCAGTACGCAAAACGCAACCGGATTCAGCGGTGGCATCCCCATACAGCGATTTTATATGCGGGACAGGACAATCTCACGCCGCGGCAGACAGTGGATAGTTTCTGCAAGTGGTTTCATTGCGGGTTGACCGTGATGGAGGATGGCGAGCACTGGTTCCATACAAAGGAACAACTTGCCGTTTTAACGGAATGGACACAGAAACATACCTGAGGTATTGTCAGAAAAGGGAAGGATGTGTATGACAGATGAAATTTCAGAATCCATTGCTGGCTGTATCGGATATGGAGCGGTCAGTTTCATTTTACAAACAGGTGCTGGGACTGGATAAAATTGTAGATTTTGGTGCCAATGTAACGCTAACCGGCGGTGTATGCCTGCAAACCAGAGAAACATGGGCAGAATTTATCAACGTTTCCCCGGAGGAGCTGGGCTGGTACGGAAAGGTAAGTGAACTCTATTTTGAAGAGGATGCCTTTGATGCTTTTGCAGAGCATCTGGCACAGTTGGATATCCATTATGTTCATCCGGTGAAAACCCATGCCTGGGGACAACGGGCAGTACGCTTCTATGACCCGGATGGCCACATCATAGAGGTTGGCGAGAATATGACCAGTGTGTGCCAGCGCTTTGCCGACAGCGGAATGACACCGGAACAGATAGCAAAACGTATGGATGTACCGCTGGAATATGTTGTGGCCTGTATGCAGGGGAAAACAGAAAGAAACGGTTGAAAGCGTGGTGGTACCGGATGAAACATAGGATGACCCATGCCTTTCTCCATTTTTTCATGACATCCCAAACAGCCCCTTGACTCTCACACAATGGCAGGCAGTACACTGTAGTTGAGCTCAAAAACCGACAGATCTGTGAGGTAGACTTATGCTAAAAATCGGATATTTTTCCAAGCTGTCCAGAATCAGCATTCGTATGCTGCGCCATTATGATGAGATCGGTTTGCTGAAGCCGGCAGAGATTGACCCGTTTACCGGCTATCGGTATTACAGTGAGGATCAGCTTTCTGTTGCCAATCGGATTACTGCCCTGAAGGATATGGGCTTTGGTCTGTCCAACATTGGGGAAATGCTGCTGTGTGCGGATGACAGTGCGCAGCTGATGCAGCATCTGCTGCACAAGCAGGCAGAACTGGTCAAGCTGCAGCAGAAGACGGCATATCGTATGCGGCTTCTGGAAACAGCGATGGAACGGCTGAGAAAGGATGACAAAACCATGAAATATGATGTAACCCTGAAAAA
>CAMBYS010000143.1 GCA_945872165.1 uncultured Clostridia bacterium
ACTGTACTGATCCGTACATCGCCGCCAAGTACTGCCTGGGCATAGCTGATGCCGGTGGAAAGCTGGTGCTTTAGTGCCGTAGAGAAGGCATCGGAATCCAGCAGGGCAGCAAGTTCCATCAGGGTTTCCGCCGTTCCGGTTTCACAGCCAAAGGAAACATGGGTCACACAGCCCAGAGCCTGGGCCATCCGGATTCCGCCGCAGGCAAAGTTTTCTGCGGAGGAGAGGGCAGCAGGCAGCGGCAGCTCCAGCACCAGATCCGGGCCGCAGGCCTGTACCGCACAGGCAGCGCGGAAATATTTATCCCAAAGCGCAGGCTCACCCCGCTGGACATAGTTGCCGCTCAGGATGGAGACAATCCTGATATCGGGAATTTGCCGCCGGATTTCCTGAATCTGGAGCAAATGGCCTCCATGAAATGGATTGTATTCAGAAATAATGGCACAGATTTTCATATATCCTCCAAATTTCTACCGAAAGTAGTTGAGAATTTTTATAAAGTGGTGTAAAATAAAATTGACGATAAGTTTATTGTACTATGTTGACGATATTCTTGCAATGTTATGAATAAAGGAGAATGTGAGAAATGAATGTTCTTGTCATCAACGCGGGCAGTTCTTCGCTCAAGTATCAGCTGTTTGACATGGATTCCAAGGAAGTCCTTGCCAAGGGCCTGTGTGAAAGAATCGGTATTGACGGTCGTCTGACCCATACCAACCCGAAGAAGGAAGATAAGTATAAGGCAGATGTTCCGATGAAGGATCATGCTGATGCGATCCGTGCCGTAATCGACATCCTGATTGATAAGGAATGGGGCGTTATCGAGTCCATGTCCGAAATTGATGCTGTCGGTCATCGTGTCGTACACGGCGGCGAATACTTTGCAGATTCTGTCCTCATCGACGATTCTGTTATCGAAGCAATTGATGCCTGCATCCCGCTGGCACCGCTGCACAACACCCCGAACCTGATCGGCATTGATGCCTGCAAAAACGTTATGGGTGAAAATGTTCCGCAGGTTGCTGTATTTGATACCGCATTCCATCAGACCATGCCGCCGGTTGATTACATCTACTCCATCCCGTATGACTTCTATCAGAAGTATAAGATCCGTCGCTATGGCTTCCATGGTACATCCCATAAGTATGTAGCACAGCAGGCTTCTGAAATGCTGGGTATTCCGCTGGAGCATCTGCGCATCATCACCTGCCATCTGGGCAACGGCTCTTCTGTAACCGCAATCAAGGGCGGCAAGTCCATTGATACCTCCATGGGCTTCACACCGCTGGCAGGTCTGCCGATGGGCACCCGTTCCGGTGACATTGATCCGGCTATCATTTCTTTCCTGTGCGAGCATGAAAACAAGAGCGCAGAGGAAATGCTGGAGGTTATGAACAAGGAATCCGGCGTACTGGGCGTATCCGGCGTATCCTCTGACTTCCGTGATCTGGATACTGCAATCAACGAAGGCAATGAGCGTGCAAAGCTGGCAAAGGATATCTTCATTAACTCGGTTAAGAAGCTGATCGGCGCTTATATCGCTGAGATGGGCGGCGTTGACGCAGTTGTATTTACCGCAGGTGTTGGTGAAAATGACCGTTCCGTTCGCTGGGATGTCTGCGAGCATATGGAATATCTGGGCATTAAGGTTGATCCGGAGAAGAACAAGTACCGTGGCCGTCAGATGGATATTTCCGTTGACTACGCACGTGTTCGTGTTCTGGTTATCCCGACCAACGAAGAGCTGGTTATCGCAGAAGATACCAAGCGTCTGGTAGAAAAGGCTGAAGAGGAATAAGTCCAATTGAAATGACTTTGGGGCAGGAAGGCAAAAGCTTTCCTGCCTTTCCTGTTTTCCGGCACAGGAAAACAGGCTGCCGCACAAGGGAGACAGCCTGTTTTGAGGACATCGAAGGGAGCTTATGAATCGGAGGAGCCGCTTCGGAGCTTGGTATAAAAGGTAATCGCCCAAAGTCCCGCAAGACCAACCACAGTAAAAATCACACGGCTGATGAAGGCTCCCTGTCCGCCAAACAGGGCACCGACGATGTCCAGCCCGAAAATACCGATGCTGCCCCAGTTAATCGCACCGATAATTACGAGTGTCAGGATAAATTTGTCCATATATAGAAACCTCCTTTTTCATGCTGTTAGGAGTATAGCCGATTTTTCCTGCTGTTATACATGCCCCACTTGTGTTTCCGCACATATGGCGGTATAATAAATAAAATTGTCGTTTGACGAAATGAGGGACATTTTGATGATAATAGACCTGCATACCCATACGATGTATTCCTATGATGCGGAAAACAAACCGGTTTCGGCACATGTACAGGCCGCCGTACAAAGGCATGTGGATGTGCTGGGATTTACGGAGCATGTGGATTTTTTCCGTGGGGAATTGTTACAGGAATCGGATTTTTCCGGGGAAACGGTGGATTTTGAAGGCTATCGCAGAGAGATTGAGCCATTCCGCCGGGGCAGGGTGATTCCATCGGATCTCACGGCACAGCAGAAAGAGATTGAAGCCTGCCGGGAGACCTACGGGAGAAAAATTACGCTGCGTGCCGGTGTGGAAATGGGACAGCCGCATGCGGCACCGGAGCTGGCGGATGCCCTGCTGGAAACGTATGCATTTGATTATGTCATCGGCTCTATCCATCAATTGTCCAATGATATGGATATGTATTTCCTGCGGTATGAGAACATACATCCGGATGATTTCTGGAAGGCATATTTTGAGCAAATGCATCACATGCTGGAGTATGGAAAGTTTCATATTCTGGGACATATTGACTATCCGCTGCGGGTGATGAAGCTGCCTCACAACCGTCCGTCGCTCCGGGGATATATGGATTATGTGGATGAGGTGCTGCGGGAGATTCGGGATAAAGGCATTGCGCTGGAGAGCAATACCAAGGGTATGTTTGGCTGGCAGCAGCAGCCGGGACCGGAGGACTTTATTTTGCAGCGGTATCATGAGCTGGGCGGTGAGCTGATTACGGTAGGTTCGGATTCCCACGGACCGGAAACCATTGCACGAGGGATTCCGGAGGCATTGGAACGCATCCGGCAGGCAGGCTTCCGGTATGTGACAGATTTTGCGGATGGAACACCCATCCAGCACGGGATATAAACGGAGAAAAAACATGAAACAGGCAGTTGTGGAAGCACATGCAAAAATTAATCTGACATTGGATGTCACAGGAAAACGGCCCAATGGGTACCATGACGTCTGCATGGTCATGCAGTCCATAGGAATTCATGATCTGGTGACGGTTCGCACTGGAACCGGAACCGGACAGATTGAGCTGGCAATCTCCAACAGTATCCTGCCGTCTGATCCCAGCAATCTTGCCTGGCGGGCAGCAGAGCTGTTTCTTGAGGAGCAGCAGCTGGCCTGTGACGGCATTGCCATTGAAATTGAAAAACACAATCCCATTGCCGCAGGTCTGGCAGGAGGCAGTACCGATGCCGCAGCAGTGCTGGTATTGCTCAACCAATTATATGATACCCGTCTGAGCGTGGAACAACTCATGGAAATGGGTGTGAAACTTGGAGCGGATGTACCGTTCTGCATTGCAGGCGGAACCATGCTGGCGCAAGGCATTGGAGAACAGCTGACCTCACTGCCGGATACGCCCCAGAGCTATGTGGTGCTGTGCAAACCGCCCTTTGCGGTGTCCACGCCGGCAATTTACAAGGCAATTGATTCCGCAGAGATTTCGACGCGTCCGGATACCCAGGCCATGCTGGAGGCACTGCGCCGCAATGACCTGAAGGCTGTGGCAGAACAGCTGTGCAATGTGATGCAGCCGGTAACGGCACAGATGCATCCGGAGGTAGAGGAAATCTGCGGCATGATGCGGGACAATGGCGCATTGGGCGCTATTATGAGCGGTTCCGGACCCTCGGTATTTGGCCTGTTTGACGACCAGGCAGCTGCCGAAGCATGTAAGGCTGTGCTGGCGGAGCAGTATGAGGAAACCTTCCTCACCAATTTCTCTCCGGCAGGACAGATTAAACGGTAAACAGACTGGCTATACTTTCGATATCCAAACCAGATTTTGAAAGGGGAGCCATGATGAAACGATTTACTTACCGAAGCAGATGGGAACTGACGATTGCACTGACATTATTTTTTGTGCTGTGCTATGCTGCATTTTGCGATATGTCCCAGCAGGCACTGTCGGAGGATGTACTGCGGCTGCGTGTGGTAGCGGTTTCGGATGAAGCCGTGGATCAGAGCATCAAATTACAGGTGCGGGACCGGGTACTGGAGCTCCTGCAGCCCTTGCAGGCACAGGCGGACAGCCGGACAGAAATGCAGCAGCTGGTACGGGAACATATGCAGGATATCGCCAATGCAGCCCAGCAGGAGGTTTATGACTGCGGCAGTACCGATTTGGTGACAGCATGTCTGGCAGAGGAATGGTATCCCACACGGGAATATGACAGCTTTTCCCTGCCGGCAGGAACCTATGAAGGACTGCAGATTCGTATCGGCAGTGCCGAAGGACATAATTGGTGGTGTGTGCTGTATCCTTCCCTGTGTCTGGATCCCGCATCGGCAGAGACAGAACTGACAGAGGAAGAACAGGCAATGATTCATCCGGAAAGGAATTATCAAATCCGGTTCCGGACAGCAGAGCTGCTGGGCAGCCTGCGGGGTATGGTGTCATAAAACAGAAAGGGTTAAGGTATGTCAAAGGAACAACAGATGATACCGCAGGACAGGCGGAGACGGTATCTGCCTCAGGTGATCCTGCTATTGTTCATCCTGCAGCCAGTCATGGATGTGCTGTCCTACTGGCTGGATGCATTGGGGATGGGCAATACGGTTTCCCTGCTGATGCGGTTTGCCCTGCTGGCAGGGACAGCGGTGCTGAGCTTCTGTCTCAGCAGGAGAAAACGGGTATATCTGCTGCTGGGCGTGGTGTTGGCGGTAATTGCCCTGCTGCATGGATGGGCTTGTATCACAGCCGGATATGCGGGTTACAGCGATCCGGTTTATGACTTGACCAATTTCATCCGGGTGGCACAGATACCGCTGTTTACCTTCTGTTTTATCACATTGCTGCGGGAAACCGGAGAATCCGGCTACCATGCCGTAGAACAGGGCTTTGCCATCAATTTTGTCATTATCCTGGTGGTAGAGGTACTCAGTGTACTGACCGGGACAAATCCCTGTACATATGCAAACAAGGGAATCGGCCTGTTGGGCTGGTTCTATTTTGCCAATTCCCAGAGCGCGATTTTATCGGCAATGGTACCGATCCTGTTGATGCAGCTGATTCGGAAAAAAAATCCATGGCTGCTTGCAGCAGGGACAGCGGCAGGCTTTGGAGTGTTGTATCTGTTCGCCACGCGGCTGGCTTATGTTGCTATTTTTATCTGTGCAGCAGGCTTGGTGATTGTACTGGTTTTGAGCCGGAGCTGGAACCGAAGGACAGCAGCCATCCTGCTGGC
>CAMBYS010000144.1 GCA_945872165.1 uncultured Clostridia bacterium
CATGAACGAATACTCACTCCTGTACTCATGACTGGATGCGTCCGCCCTCACGGGAAGCCAGATACTTGCGTACCATCAATGCGACCTTAAATACAATCGCATGGTCAAATTCACGCAGATCCAGACCGGTCAGCTTCTTGATTTTCTCAAGGCGGTAAACCAGCGTATTTCTGTGAACGAACAGCTTGCGGGAGGTCTCAGACACATTCAGGTTATTTTCAAAGAATTTCTGGATGGTAAACAGGGTTTCCTGATCCAGGGCATCAATGGAACCCTTCTTGAAGATTTCATTGAGGAACATTTCACACAGCGTTGTAGGCAGCTGATAAATCAGGCGGGCCAGACCCAGGGTATCATAATTGACAATATTCTGTTCATTGTCAAAGACAACGCCGATTTCCAGTGCAGTCTGTGCTTCCTTGAAGGATTTTGCCACATCCTTCAGCTGATTACATACGGTACCGATACCGATGATGCACTTGATCTGGATTTCATTCTCCAGCGTATCCTCGATACCCTTTGCGATTTTGTACAGTTCCTTGTCCTCTGTGGCAGCCTTGACTTCCTTCACCAGTACAATATCGCTCTCATTGATATGCAGGACAAAATCCCGCTGCTTATCCGGGAACAGACCCTGGATGACATCCAGTGCCGCAACATCCGCACGTTCCTCCTGACGGATCAGGAATACCGCACGGGGGATATCACTCTCAAAATGCAGCTCACGGGACTTGATATAAATATCACCCGGCAGGATATTGTCCAGAATGATATTCTTGACAAAGGTAGCCTTGTCATGCTTCTCATCATACAGCGTCTTGATGTTGCTGATTGCGATGGTTGCCATGGAGCAGATGCTGCGTGCGTTTTCGTCCTCACCATGAACAAATACAGCGTACTCAAAGCGGGTGGTGCGATCTGCCACCGGACGGTAGGTATATCCGCCGAAACGGATCATATCGCCCACATAGGACAGCTCTGCCGCCGCATCCTCACGCATTTCACCAATGCGCTTCAGATCGGTACAGGCGACAACCGCACCGCTGGCATTGATGATACCGATTGTGCGGTCCACCGCATCTTTCATCTGTAAAATTATAGACTGAAACATTCTTGATGCCATCATTCTTCACCCTTCTTTACACTATCATTTCAATCCACCCGCAATCATCGCCGTACCTGCGGATAGAAACATTACCAATCACCCGGACAGTCTTTTGCGGTCTGTTGTTCATCTTTTTCATTATAGCACAAATCGACAGAAATTTGTACAAAAATTTTCTCTTTCTTTTGTTAGTTTTCCCCTATGTAACTTTTGAGATATTTTTCCATTGAAAACAGACTATATTTCATACCGTAAAGCTGAAATTTCCTCAGAAGTCAGTTCCCGCCATTCACCGGGTTTCAGTGCGGAATCCAGCACAACTTCCCCTTCTGACAGGCGTTCCAGCGTCAATACCGGTGTACCGCGGGATGCCAGCATACGGCGTACCTGATGGTATTTCCCCTCGCACACCGTCACCAGCACATCGGTTTTTCCATCGGAAACTGACCGGATTTCCAGCTTTGCCGGACGGCATTGGGTTCCATCCCGCAGCTTGATGCCGTGGGCAAAGGCATCCACATCCGCCTGTCCCAGCACGCCCTCTGCCACCGCATGATACACCTTGTTCACCTGATGCTTCGGGGAAGTCAGATGATGTCCCAATGCACCGTCATCGGTCAGCAGCAGCAAGCCGGAGGTATCCTTATCCAGCCGTCCCACCGGAAACACACCCCGGGAGCGATACACCCCGGGCAGCAAATCCAGCACGGTCTGCTGGTCCCGATCCTCCGTGGCAGACAGAATACCCAGCGGCTTATGCAGCATCAGGTACACATGCTCCTGATAGCCCACCGGCTGCCCGTTAAAGGTCAGACAAACCTGATCCGGATCAATCTTTCGGGAAGCATCCCGGCAGACCACACCATCCACCGCAACCGCACCCTTTTTGGCATAGCCTGCCGCTTCCTTTCTGGAACACAATCCCATTGCCGCCAGCACTTTGTCAATCCGCTGGACTGCCATGCCATCGCCTCCAAAACACAATTATTACCTATTGTAGCACTTTTGTAACATTTGTACAAGTAAATTTTACAAAAATGCAAAAGCAGACGAAAATTTTCGCCTGCCTGCTGTCAATTGTGGCATTTTTTGCTCATTTTATGGTTATTTGCCGTTTTCCCCCTTGGCAGTATTTGTAGAATCTGCCGTTTCATCCGTTTGGGTCTGATCCTGTTCCGGATGATCCATCAGCCCCCGGGTAAAGCCCCCGTCTGTTTTCATAGAACAGATATCTCCTGCCACAATATTGCCCCGGTATACCAGCAATTCCGCAATGACTTCCCCTTCCTCCGGATAATTGGTTACGGTATAAGTAATCTGTTTGACCCGTTTTCCCTTGAGTTTTTCCAGATCAAAGCCCTGTCTGGCCTGCAGCTCCGCATAGCTCTGATAGGTTTCATCAAAATCCGAGGGAATGATGACCTCCTGCATGACACAGGAATTGGCATCCACTTCCCAGCCGCAGGCCTGCAGATAAGCAATCCGTTCCTCATTGGTCAATGCCAGTGTGGACACGGTTTCCTCTGCCTGTTCTCCGGAACCGGCAGCGTCTTCCGTATCCGTATCCCATATGCTGATGGCTGCCACATCCCCTGCCAGCCGCACGCCTACCCCTGCCGTCAACACCAGCGCCACCACCGCCGCAGCGCCCAACAGGATTTTTTTCCTGTTTACTTTTGCTGTGAAAATAAACATATGTCCCCGCTCCTTGCCGTGGTCATCTCAGTGGTACAACCTATGCAGCAGCAGGCAGGTTCATGACAGGAATTCCATCATGGGCGGAAACGCAGCACCAGTGTATCAATCGTATCTCTGTGGGAACCTGAAACTGTGATGCGACTCTCTCAGTCATAATAAATGAGAGAAAATGATATACCTCTTTCTTGTACCCGTTCTGTTGGGACGGGGCCTCGCTCTCGCTACGCTCGGCTGCATTCAGCAGCCCCCGACCTCCTCTGAGGGAGCCTTTGGAGCGATCCTTTCCTCTTCCGCTTGAAAGAACAAAAACCGCCCCGGTTTCCCGGAGCGGCTTGGTTATGTGTTTTAAACTACGTTATTCTGTCTGTGCAGCAGCGGCAATTACCTTTTCCTGCACTGCCGGAGGAGCATCCTCATAGCGTTCAAACTGGGATACAAAAGAGCCTCTGCCCTGAGTCATGGAACGCAGGGTGATCGCATAATCGCTGATTTCTGCCATCGGTACTTCTGCAATGATTTCCTGACCGTCATCGGTCGGGTTCATGCCCATAATGCGGCCGCGGCGCTTGTTGATATCGCCAATGACATCACCCATGTAGGAATCCGGAATGTAAACCTTCATGGAGCAGATCGGTTCCATGATAACCGGATTTGCCTTCGGGATGCCTGCCTTGAATGCCAGCTTTGCTGCCATCTTAAAGGACAGTTCATTGGAGTCAACGTCATGATAGGAACCGTCCAGCAGGACTGCCTTCAGGCCAACCATCGGATAGCCTGCCAGCACACCATGCTCCATTGCCTCACGGATGCCCTTGTCAACTGCCGGATGGAAATTCTTCGGAACAGAACCGCCAAAGATGCGTTCCTCAAACAGGTAATCGCCTTCGGTATACGGCTCAAATTCCATCTTAACGTGACCATACTGGCCATGTCCGCCGGACTGCTTCTTATGCTTGCCTTCTACAGCAACCTTGGCACGAATCTTTTCACGATAGGGCACAATCGGCTTGGACAGAACAGCATCTGCACCGAAACGGCTCTTGAGCTTGGAGCAGATAACATCCAGATGGATATCACCCATACCGCTCAGCACACTCTGATGGGTTTCCGGATCAATGGTGAAGCTGAAGGTCGGGTCTTCATCTGCCAGTCTTGCCAGACCAGCGGCAATCTTTTCTTCACCGCCCTTGGTCTTAGGCGAAATTGCCTGGGCATAGCAGGGCTGTGCAAACGGAACCGGGGTCAGATTAACCGGACGAACGGTCATAGACAGGGTATCACCGGTCTTAGTGGTTGCCAGCTTGGATACTGCACCGATATCACCACAGGTGATTTCCGGCACTTCCACGCTCTTCTTGCCGCAGATGGAATACAGATGACCGATCTTTTCGGTACCATCCATACGGTGGTTCAGCAGGGTCATATCCTGCTTGACCGAGCCTGCAACAACCTTAAAGTAGCTGAAACGACCATACTGGTCAGCAGTGGTCTTAAAGACAAAGGCACAAGGAGTACCATTCGGGTTGCATGCGATTTCAACCAGCTCATCGCCTTCTTCACAAACCTCGATTTCACCCTGGTCCGGAGACGGCATGTAATCACAGATGCCCTTCAGCAGAGCAATGGTACCGATACCGGTTGCCGCAGTACCGCAGAATACCGGAATAATGACACGCTCCAGCACGCCCTGGCGCAGACCGGCAATCAGTTCTTCATCCGAGAATTCTTCACCTGCAAAATAACGCTCCATCAGGTCCTCAGACAGCTCTGCTACGTTTTCACACAGAGCAGCACGCTGCTGGTCAACCTTTGCAATCATATTCTCCGGAATCGGCACCTCAACACGCTTGTTGCCTTCCATATGATATGCCTTGCGGATAACACAGTCAACAACGCCAACGGTCTCACGATTGCCTTCAAAAATCGGAATGACAATCGGGCAGACATTCACGCCGAATGCTTTTTGCAGCTTATGCAGAGAAGCATCGTAATCGGAATGTTCTTCATCAATCTTGGAAATATAAAATGCACACGGCTTGCCGGCATCTGCCAGACGCTTCCATGCCTTTTCTGTACCAACACTGGGACCAGACTTGCCCGGTACGACAATCAGACCGGATTCACACACACGCAGTGCGCTCTGTACTTCACCCTCAAAATCAAAGAAGCCCGGGGTATCCAGCATATTAATTTTACAGCCGCCATATTCAATCGGTGCCACAGCAGTGGAAATCGAAAACTTTCTGCGAATCTCCTCCGGATCATAGTCACAAACGGTATTTCCATCTGCAATCTTTCCCATTCGATCGGTTGCCTTTGTCATATACAGCATGCTCTCTACCAGAGAGGTTTTGCCATCTCCACCGTGTCCCATTACACAGACATTACGGATTTTGTCTACAGAATATACGCTCAACGATTCCATCTCCTTAGCTTGTTTGTTTCCGGACGGTTTCAACCGTCTCCCATGTTCGTAATTATATACTATTTCCTTTTCCTCTGCAAGCTAAATATTGTGAACTTTCCCTAAATTCGTTGTCTGTTTTCAACGATTTTTCACAGTTTTCTGCACATTTTTTACGTCTGTAATGGCATTGTTCCACATTATATCATCCTTTTTGCACCTTTTT
>CAMBYS010000145.1 GCA_945872165.1 uncultured Clostridia bacterium
AGGTTGAGATTCAGCTTGCGCAGGGACTCAATGTACTGTTCTTTCGTCATCATAGGGAATCGAAATCCTTTCTTCAGTCGTCTCTCTCTTAGGGTGAGTTCATTTGTTGTAGCAAAAGCGCAGCGAGTACCGCGGACGATACCCGCTGCGTTTATAAGCTAACGGTAATTGTGTTTTATTCAGAATGCAGAGAATCAGAAGCACTCTCTGTAAACACGCTCAGACAGCTCCTTGGTCCACGGCTGGATGTAGGAGTTGGTGATCAGACGCTGCTGGTTAGCTTCAACAGACTCTGCGAATGCCTTGATGTCCTCTTCCTTGAAGCCATACTCACGCAGCGGCTTCAGGTGCAGAACCTTCTCCAGCAGTTCGTTCAGGTACGGGATAGCATTGTCAACTTCGCAGCCAGTGATGCGAGCGATCATTTCCTTGAATCTCATGATCTCGCCGTTCGGGTTCATTTCATCATAGATTTCCAGAATCTTGCCGAACAGAGCGTAGTTGGATTCACCGTGCGGTACATGGTAGGTGCCGCCGAGCGGGAAGGACATGCCATGAACGGTAGCGCAGCCAGCCTTCAGGAATGCGATGCCAGCGTAAGTAGAAGCGGTGGAGAATTCGTCCAGATAGGTCAGACGAGCATCCGGGCCGTCTTCGCCGATGCGGCGGAAGCCTTCCAGAATCATTTCCATAGCCTTGACAGAGAACAGCTCAGAAGTCATGGTCTTACGGGACGGGGACAGGAAGGACTCGGTTGCATGGATCAGAGCGTCGATTGCGGAAGAAGCAAACGGCTTGTACGGCAGGGTCTTCAGCATATCCGGAATCAGGCAAACCTTGTTCGGGATCATGTCGTCAGATACCAGGCCCAGCTTGGTCTCGCCGCCGGTCAGCACGCCGTCCTTTTCGTCCTTAACGATAGCAACAGAAATGTTGGTAACTTCGGAACCGGTGCCGCAGGTGGTCGGGATTGCGATAACTTCCTTCTCGTGGATGAACGGCTCACGCTTGAAGTACATCTCATGAACGGACTTCGGGCGCTTGCAGCCCAGCAGCTTGCAAAGGTCCATGATTGCGCCGCCGCCGATAGCGATAACGCGGTCATAGGAATCGTACGGGATGGTCTCGTACATGATTTCGATCATCTTCTCAGACGGTTCGCCTGCGCCAACGAACTTCTCCTGGAATACGAAGTTGCACGGCAGGTTGTACTGCTCCATGAACGGCTTGTAGATGAATTCGTTGGTCAGAACGCAGTCGCGCTCGTTCAGCTTGAATTCCTCAGCGAACATGCCGAAATCAGCACACTTGTAAATGGTAGGCGCGATAATGATTTCTCTCTTATCTGCCTGCAGAGCCTTGCTAAAAGCATCCATATTTAACATCTCCTATAAAAAATTTTCTTGCATAAAAAGCCGTTTCAGGCTTGTTATCCAAACATGGGTGAATTGCTTCCATTCCCTTGCTTTTAATTGTACCAAAAGTTGAGCGAAACTTCAATAAAAAGTACCAAAGTTACAAGAAAAATCTCTCGCCAATTTTTTGCACAAAACAGGGAGGGGCGCATACCAACTCAGTTAACTCCATTTTATACTAATGTTACAAGTTTGTAAATCACTTTTTTGAAATTTTTTGTGGAAAATGTGGATGAGTTTTGCGGAAGAAGGGGAAATATGGTTCTGTTGTGGTTGCTTCTGCGATGAAAGGCGGGCAAATGCCCGGAGAAAGCCGGATCATTCCACACCGGTATCGCCGTCAACCGAAACATCGGTATTTCCCTGGGAGCCGACTTCCTTGGAGCGGACAGCACTGCCTTCGTCATACTGGGAACCGACCTCTTTGGAACGCACAGCGCTGCCTTCATCCGGGTCTGTCGTAGCAGACTTGTTGGAAGCACAGCCGGCCAGCAGTGTGGACAGCAGCACCAGGGACAGGATTGCAATACGGAATCGTTTCATCATCATCACCTTGTTTCATCAAAAAGTTGTTATAAAATTGAATGGGTTTATACTATGAATTATATCATATTACAGACGGAAAACAAACACAAATATCGAAAATAAGAAAAACAAAAGTGTCGTGGTCAGACGGTTGTCATATGCAAATAATATGGTATAATAAAGGATATGATGTCCGAACCTATATATAAATGTTAACAGGGAGACGAAAATGAAATTCTTGAATGCACAGGGACATTTTGGCGTTCTGGATGGCCGGAAGCTCCGGTTTGAGGACGGCCTGAATGTGCTTTATCTGCCCAATGAGGGTGGTAAAACAACATTGTGCCATTTCCTGCGTGTTATGCTGTACGGATTGAATACCACCAGAAGGGACAGCCGGAAGCAGTTGTCTGATAAAACCCGGTTCCGTCCTACCGACGGCAATCCCATGAGCGGCTTGCTGGAGCTGGAATGGAAGGGCAGACGTATCATCATTAGCCGCCAGACCGGCAAGGGCACCGCACCCATGCAGGAGTTTTCCGCCTACTATGCCGATACCGGTGAACCATGTACCGAACTGACGGCAAAGGACTGCGGCAGGATACTCACCGGTGTCAGTGAGGAGGGCTTCCAGTCCTCTGCCTTGCTGGATGGGCAGGATCAGGCCCTTTCCGCCGGAGAGCTGGGAGATCGGATGCTGGCCCTTTCCACCACCGGAGACAGTGCTATGATGTATTCCGGCGCTGTGGCACAGCTGGACCGCTGGAAAAATGCCCTGCGGGGTACCGGCAATCGCGGACGGTATGCACAGGTAGAAGAAAGCATCGACCAGCTCAACCGGTCTGTGGCAAGGCTGGATGACCTGACCGGACAGATTGCCGGTTATGAAGCGCAGATTCCGGAAGCGGAGCAGCGCATTACGGAAGCGGAAAACCAGCAGCAGCAGGCTACGGAAGAGTTTACCTTATTGTTTGTTGCCAAGCGGGAAGCTGCGGAGCGGGAAGAACGAAAAGCCCGTGAAAATCTGGCACAGCTGCGGGAAGCGCTCCCACCTTTGGATGTGCTCACCGAGGCGGAGCGGGCAACCGGTAACTATCTGGACGCAAAGCAGGCACGGGCTGACGCACAGGCGGAGCTCGCAGATGTCACTGCCAATTATCAGAAATGGAAGGATGACATCGACCATACTGAGGATGATTACAGCAACAGCTCCAGTAGTACCACAGATATCCACATTCGGGGATGGTCCATGGTGCTGGCAGTATTGTTTGGTGTTCTGGCAGTGATCAGTCTGCTGGGGATTATTCCCTTTGGTCCGTTGACACCGTATATGCCGTATCTGTTTTCTGTTTTTGCAATCATTGCATTGGTTGTTACCTTTGTAGGCAGTACCCAGTCATTGGATACCCCGCCGATGGATTTTGATGAAGAACGTGTGAAGCTGGAACGGCGGAAGCAGTCAGCCATTGCCCGTGATGCACAGACAGAGGAGCAGCTGGAGCGTGCCCGGGAGAAATTCCGGGAACAGATGCAGCGCATTGCACCGGAGATTCCGGCAGAGGAAGAAGAACGGGCACTGCAGTTTATGCAGGATGTAAAGGAACGCAAAAAGGTGTACTTAGACCGCAAGCGGGAGCATGACGGACTGGCAGAGCAGTATCTGAATATTCTGGATACCACTGGTCCGCAGGGTGAAGCCCGCATGCGGATGAATGAAGCAAAAGATACCGTAGAGCAGGCCAGACAGGCATGCAATGCACTGCATGAGTCGATTGCAGTGTGCCGGGGCAAATGTGAGGAAATTGGTGTCCGTGAGGAGCTGTGTGCAAAGCGGGAACGCCTGGAGGAAGAGAAGGAAAGCATTCTGTGGCAGCTGGATGCCATTCGTCTGGCGAAGGAATCGCTGGTTCAGGCAAATGCAGAGCTGACCGGACGGGTTTCTCCGCAGATCAACCAGCTGGCAGAGGAATATCTGCGGATTCTGACAGCGGACCGATACACAGCAATGCAGCTGTATACCGACTTTGAAGCAACCTGCCGGCGGGATAACAGCGCAGTGGAAATGGATCGGCTGCGGCTGTCTACCGGTACCCGTGACCAGCTGTATCTGGCGCTTCGCCTTGCAGTCTGCAAGGTGCTGCTGGATCAGGGGGATGAAACCGTACCGATTGTATTGGATGACCCGTTTGTCAATTATGATGACCGCCGTGCCGCCTGCGGCATGAAGCTGCTGCGTGAAATCGCACGGGAACGGCAGGTAATCCTGCTGACCTGCCGCAGACCTTGATACTTTTCTTTACAGAAAGAAAAGTATCCAAAAGAAATGTCCGGTGCGCTCCCGCGCACTGCAGGCATGCCGGACGAAAAGGTCCGTCAGCCTGCCCCATCGAATGCAGGAATGATGGAAAGAAAACATATCATATAATATATTTTTGCAGAAAGAAAAGAAGCAAAAGAAATGTCCGGTGCGCTCCCGCGCACTGCAGGCATGCCGGACAAAAAAGGTCCGTCAGCCTGCCTACAGGACAGAAGGCTGATGGAAACACATAAGTATAAAAGTCCCGCACACGGTAAAATCATGTGCGGGATTTTTTTGCGGATTGCTGCAGGGATATCTCAGTTGGTAAAAT
Organism: uncultured Clostridia bacterium; assembly: GCA_945872165.1. Classification (GTDB taxonomy): domain Bacteria; phylum Bacillota; class Clostridia; order Oscillospirales; family Butyricicoccaceae; genus Butyricicoccus_A. Next base: position 4,571 of record CAMBYS010000145.1, read on the forward strand.
GAACGGGGAAATCCAAAGGCTCCCTCAGAGGAGGGAGCTGGCGAGACCGGTGATAACCGGTCGAGACTGAGGGAGTAGCATCCGGGTTACCCTTGCGTATACAGGTTTCGCTTGATACGGAGTGGTATGGTTTACACCCCCGGTGGTTCAGTCAGAATAAAAAGAACCCGGCTATCCAGCCGGGTTCCTGTTTGTGCAAATACATGCAGATACATATTATATATACTTATAATTGTTTACTTTGCGTATTCCACAGCGCGGGTTTCGCGGATCATATTGATCTTGATCTGACCTGGATACTCCAGTTCGTTTTCGATCTTCTTGGCAATATCCCGGGAGAGCAGAACCATCTTGGAATCGGACACCTGATCCGGATTGACGATGATGCGGATTTCACGGCCGGCCTGAATAGCATAGGAACTGGAAACACCAGGCGTGGTATTTGCGATCTCTTCCAGCTTTTCCAGACGCTTGATGTACGCTTCCAGATTTTCACGGCGTGCACCCGGACGTGCTGCGGAAATGGCATCCGCTGCCTGAACCAGGCAGGCAACCAAAGTCTTGGCTTCAATATCACCGTGATGGGCCTGTACTGCATGGATAATATCCGCATGCTCATGATATCGTTTGCAAAGGTCAACGCCGATATCCACATGAGAGCCTTCCATTTCACGGTCAATGGCCTTGCCGATGTCATGCAGCAGACCGGCACGCTTTGCCTGGGTTGCATTGACACCCAGCTCTCCGGCCAGAATGCCGGCGATATGGGAAACCTCGATGGAATGCTGCAGGACATTCTGTCCATAGCTGGTACGGTAACGCATACGGCCCAGCAGCTTGATCAGCTCCGGATGCAGGCCG
>CAMBYS010000146.1 GCA_945872165.1 uncultured Clostridia bacterium
TCTACACCGGCACCGTTGTGCAAACACCAGCCATAGTTGAACTGTCCGGCAGCATTGCCCTGTTCTGCCGCTTTCTTGTACCATGCCACGCCTTCCTGCTGGTTTTGGGCTATGCCGATACCGTAATACAGGCACGAGCCATATTTGTCCTGTGCCTGCGCATTTCCCTGCTCCGCGGAACGCCGATACCATATGGCAGCCTGCCGGGTCTGATTCTGCTTATAATACCAGTCTCCCACACGCATCTGTGCATTGGCATCCCCATTTTCTGCCCACTCCAGCAGCGCTTCAAAATCATCTTTCTCAGAACAGTCCACACGATGTTCGGATACCTTCTCTTCTTCATCCGAAGCATGCTGCCGGGCTTCCTGCCGCAGTCGCTGATTTTCTTCTTTTTCTGTCTGAAGCTGCCGCTGCAGGGCTTCCAGCTCTCGTTTCAATGCCAGATTTTCTTTTTTATATTGCTCAATTTCCCCATGCAGCCGGGTATTCTCCTTCTCCAATGCCGGTATTTTCTGTCTGAGTTGCCAGCTTTCCCTGTATGGGACAACAACACTCTTCCGCCAGATCTCATAATGCTGATGAGATAAAAACAGACCTCTTCTGACTGGGAAACAGCAAACCGGGCAGACCGGTTCCCGGTCCGCAAGCGTATGTCCGCAAACAATACAATTTCTCATACTTCACCTTCTTACTGATTCATGTCTCTCACTTCCGGGTACAGCGCTGAAAATCAAATGCTTCATAATCAAAGGGTTCCAGTCCCGCATCCTCCAACGCTTCTTCCCGTTGCTCACAGCTCATCTCTGCCAGCTCCTGAGGGTTCAGACCGGCATCCAGTAAATCCTCCCGCAGCTGCATCTCCCGGGAAAGACCTGCCGAGATGACATACAGCAATTCTTCCCGCAATGCATCGCTATCCAGTTCCAGCGCACCTTGCCAGCTCAGTCCTGCATCCTCCAAGGCATCCTGAATTTCATCCTCATACAGCATATCCACATCTGCCGCATCAAAGCCCGCCTGTCTGAGAGCGCGTTTCATTTGTCCCAGTGCATCCAACTCTTCTTCCACTTCTTCCCGGGGTGCATTGTCGGAAAACTGCTCCATTGCCGGTTCTTCCTCCGGTAAGTCCTTCATGAGAAATGCTTCTTCTTCCGGGTCATAATTTTCCAGATTGTATTCATCCAGCAATTCTTCCCATTCGTCCTTTCCCTGATGTACCGGACGGTCAGACAGCATCTGCATCCATACGCCCCCTGCTGTCAGCTCTGCAATGGACAGATTTCCGTCCTCATCCACGCCAAAAATATCCTCCAGAATTTTTTTCATATCATTTCTCCTCTATCTTCCAATGTTGTCGTGTAAAAATGTCTCCATGATGCGGTTCATTTCCCGGGGATTGTCCACATTGGCATTGTGGGACGCATGCCCTACAATCACAAGGGGAAATCCGGTCTGTCTGTGCCACATATCACAATATATCCGCACTTTTCCCGTGCGCTCATATTCTCCACGAGTAATCAGTACCGGGCAATGCCATGCCAGGTCACGATTGTCCTCCAGAAATGCGTTATAAGCCATCTGCATCAGATGGCAATATTCCCGTTTTCCATAGCATGCGGTCATCGCCATCATATTGTCATATCCTGCAGGCGTACAGGCTGCCTGCTTTGCAACTGCCTGCTTCATCATCTGAATCGGATAACACATGGACATCCAGCCCACCTGCCGCAGCCAGAACCTGTCTGATGGAGAATAATATTGTCTGCCATAGGGTGTCGTGCCAATACCAATGAATGCCTGTACCAGTTCCGGATGCCGCAGCATCAGTGCCTGAATATAATAACCGCCCAAAGACTGTCCTACACCAATGATGCGCCGGACACCGGTTTTATCCAGAATGCGTACAATCACCTCACTGGTATCCGCAAAGGAAAACCCTTCATAGGGTCTGGATTTGCCATGGCATGGCGCATCCCATGCAATCAGATTGTATTTGCCTTCAAAATAGTCAAATTGTGGAACAAACATGGTATGGTCTGCGGTCAGTCCCGGAAAAAAGAATATGGTATCCCGCTCCGGTTTCCACTCTTCTGACAGCCAATAATAGACGGTTCCCCGTTCTGTTTTGATGGATTGTTCCCTCATCGCCTTTCCTCCCATGTGTCTCTCAGTATATTCTTTATTATATTTCAGATACGAAATTCCTGCAACCGTATTCTGCTTCGCCGTGCTGCCAACGCCAATCAAATCATCTTTTGTATGAATCCGGAAAACCCATATTTTGCACTGGACAAACCGTCAGGAACTTAGTAAGATAGATGGAACGACAACATGAGAGGTAAAGCTATGACAAATTTACTGTTGGCAGTGATCTATCTGTCATTCATCAGTCTCGGCCTGCCGGATTCCTTGCTGGGCTCCGCATGGCCGTCCATGTATCCGGAGCTGGGTGTTCCGGTCTCCTATGCCGGTTTGATTTCCATGATTATTTCAGCCGGAACTATCATTTCCAGCCTGGCAAGCGGTGCCATCATTGCCAGGCTTGGCTCCGCTAAGGTAACCGCAATCAGCATCGGCATGACTGCAGCAGCGCTGTTTGGATTTTCTATCAGCGGATCCTATTATATGCTTCTGCTGTTTGCTATCCCCTATGGTCTGGGCGCAGGCTGTGTGGATGCCTCCCTCAATCATTTTGTGGCACTGCATCTGTCTGCCCGGCATATGAACTGGCTGCACTGCATGTGGGGTGTGGGTGCTTCTGCCGGACCATACATCATGGGTTTGGCTCTGACCGGCGGCTTTACATGGAATATGGGCTATCGCATCATTTCCATGATACAGATACTCCTGACTGCCATTGTGATTCTGTCCCTGCCGCTGTGGAAACGCAGTCCGGCTCTGACCGGCGGACAGGAGGAAGAGACTGCCGGTGAAGCCCTTCCCTTATCCCGTATCTTTCACATTCCCGGAACAGCAGAAATCATGATTACTTTTTTTTGCTATTGTGGTCTGGAACAGACGGTCGGCCTGTGGGCAGGCAGCTTTCTGAAGCTCTGCCGTGACATGTCACCGGAACGGGCAGCGAAATGGGCAAGCCTGTATTATATCGGCATTACCGTAGGCCGTGGTCTGTGTGGTTTTATCGCAGACCGGTATTCTGATTCCCAAATGATTCGTGCCGGTTCTCTTGCAACACTGTTCGGCATTGTCCTGCTGGCACTGCCCTTCGGCTGGTTCTCTGATCTTGCCGGACTGATTATCATTGGTCTGGGCTGTGCGCCGATTTATCCCGGTATTATGCATGCCACACCCTTCCTGTTCGGGGCTGAAAAGACAAAGACCCTGATTGGTGTCCAGCTGGCAAGTGCTTATGGCGGATATCTGATCCTGCCGCCGCTTTTTGGTTTGATTGCCAACCATATTCACCCGGTGCTGTTTCCATTGTATATCGCCATTGTTCTGGCGGTCATGCTTGTGATGTTTGAGAAAACCTGTAAAAAATGCAGACCATAAACTCATACTCTTTATTTGCAGGTCAATTGCACCTGTTCTGCATCAAAAAACTCCCTGCTACCGCAGGGAGTTTTCCTTTTTATTCTGTTTTTAGGCGCTATCTGAAAACAAAGAAAATGACGAATATTTCCCAAAGGCGAGGGCGATTCGAGGCAAAAACACGCAGGAATCCTTCCGGATTTCAAGTGTTTTTAACGAAGAAGCAATCCGCATTTGTAGAAATAGTCAAAATTTTCGACTTTTCAGATACGCCCTAGTTCAAAGGGCTGTTTCAATACAGCATTCGCCACAATGACCGATGGACCATGGGAAAACAGAGAACTGTGATTTTCTTCCGCCTGAATGGTCAGCCGGCTGACTCCGCTGATATCCAGTGAAATCTGTTCCGCTCCGTCCGCCTCAGTTTTCTCGCCGGAATCATAAATAATCACATCATCTGCCAGCACCAGAAACCGTGCAGCATGCTCTGTATCCGACTGCACAAAATAGGTGGCAGTAAAGGTTTGATATGTGCCATCCAGCTCAAAGGTATTGTATCCGGGCTTTGAGGTGAGACCCAGCATGGCATTTGCTACTGTCAGGGCAAAATAGCCGGTATACTGGTTTCCCTGGCTGTCAGAAATACTTCCATCGGTATAAGCGGAATCCTGACCCAGATTTCCGTCTGCAAACCGCATTTCCTGCAGTGATACCGGGGCAATCTGTTCACACAGCTTCTGGTATTCCAACAGGGTTTTATCCCGCAAAAGAACCTCCAGTCCCTGTTCAATCACTGCCTGGGCAGCAATATGGTCCTGCTCCTCATAGGCAGTCTTTGCCCGGGAAATAATATCTTCCCGATATGCTGCCTGATATTGTTTCTGAACCTCCAGCAGTTTTTCATCCCGTTTCAGAATATTTAATCCTTTTTGAATGGTCTTTACTGCATCTGCCAGCGCACCGTTCTGTTCTTCCGTCTCAGCAGCCTGCAGGACACTGTCACGATATGCCCCTTCACACTGCTCCTGCAGATCAGACAATTCCTGGCTGTTCTTTACGACCTCCGACTGGTCATACAGAATTTCCAGCGCACCGGTATAATCCTCCTGGTTCATACAGTCAGAAACCTTTGCCATGACCAGTGCTGATTCGCTGCCGGTTTTCTGGTAGTACATCCAGCCGCCGAAGCCTCCGCCTGCTGCCAGCAATAGCACCAGCAGCACTGCTGCAACATACTTCCGTTTGTTCTGCGGCCGGAGAACTGTCTCTTCTGATACATTTGTTTTGCCGCTCCCCGCCTGCCGGGTTTGTTCCCGAAGCTCCTGAGGGATTCCGGCAACTTTCATGGTACGTCCCGGAAGCTGTACCGTTCGTTTTTCCGTCATCCGTTCGGTATGCTTATTCCACTTGCGGATAGGCCGCGGATGGTCTGTCTGAATCTCGGAATCAGCAAATTCCTCCGGATGCTCCAAACGATAGACACACCGGTTTAAATCCTCCAGCATTTCCTGTGCAGTCTGATACCGATCCTCCGGCTGCAGTTCTTCTGCTTTACAGATCACCTGCTGCAAACCGCTCTTCAATTCCATGCCATCCGTCAGTTTTTCCAGCGTGCGTCCCAATGCGAACAAATCCACATTGGCATGATATCCGCGTTCCAGAAACATTTCCGGTGCCATATATGATGGTGTGCCAACCGTGGAATACTGTGTGCTCTGGTTCATTGTTGCAATACCCAGATCTCCCAGCTTGTATGTTCCATCTGCCGCCACAAAAATATTTTCCGGCTTGATATCCCGATGAATAAACTCCGCCTGATGACTTTGCTTCTGTACCAGTAAATTGGCTTCCTGCAGTCCGGTACATACATCCATGCCGACCTGCAAAATATCCCGCTCTGTAGCCGGTACATTCTGTGCACGGCGTTCT
>CAMBYS010000147.1 GCA_945872165.1 uncultured Clostridia bacterium
CGCAGGCGCAGCGTATCATGATTGCCCGTCAGGCAAACATGGAGCAGAAGAAGGCAATGGCGAAGGCGATTGCCCGCATCGACTGATAACAGAATAATATGATTCCAAGGAACCGGGAGCCGGTGGACCGTAACGTCCATCACTCTCGGTTTCGTTAAAACAGCAGGATTTTTCCTTTTGCATTGGCAAAAAAATATTGTTGATATAAGCAAACGGAGGTGACGATATGAGCAGACTCAGTCTGGAAACACCCAACAAAGCGCAGACCGTTGTGGAAGGTCTGTATCAGGATCTGGAGCGCCGCATCGCGGCAAGCCCACCCGGTTTATGTCCGGTGGATATCTCTCTCGGCTTCCTCAGGCTGTGCCATGCCCAGACCTGCGGCAAATGTTCTCCATGCCGCATCGGACTGGGACAGCTGGCACAGCTGATGGATGATGTGCTGAGTGAGCGTGCTACACTGGAGACCATTGATCTGATTGAACAGACTGCCAGAACCATTGCGGATACAGCAGATTGTGCTATTGGTTATGAGGCGGCAGGCATGGTGCTGCGTGGCGTGCAGGGCTTCCGGGATGACTATGAGGAGCATGTGTTAAACAATCGCTGTACCAGCGGACTCACCCAACCGGTCCCCTGTGTTGCCCTTTGTCCGGCACATGTGGATGTTCCGGGTTATATTGCCCTGGTTCGTGCAGGACGATATGCAGATGCAGTGCGTTTGATCCGAAAAGATAATCCGTTCCCCACAGCCTGTGCCTTTGTCTGTGAACATCCCTGTGAGGCACGCTGCCGCAGAAATATGGTGGATGACGCCGTGAATATTTGCGGCATCAAACATTTTGCCGTTACCCATGTCGGAAAAGTGGAGCCGGTTGCCAATCAGCCTTCTACGGGAAAACGGGTTGCCATCATTGGCGGCGGTCCCTGCGGACTTTCCTGTGCCTTTTATCTGCAGCTGATGGGACATCAGGCAGTAGTATATGAACAGCGTCCCAAGCTGGGCGGCATGCTGCGGTATGGTATTCCGCGATATCGCCTGCCGGAGGAGATGCTGGATCAGGATATTGCAGTTATTCTCAGTACTGGCGTGGAAGTGCATACTGGAATTTCCGTAGGTACAGATATCCAGATTTCGGACATTGAACAGGAATATGATGCGGTTCTGCTGTGTATCGGCGCTCATGTTGACCGGAAAATCGGCATTCCGGGTGAAACCAGCAATGGTGTCATTGCGGCAGTGGAAATGCTGCGTGATATGGGCGAAGGTAATCCGCCGGATTTCACCGGAAAACGGGTTTGTGTCATTGGCGGCGGCAATGTATCCATGGATGCAACCCGGACAGCGATCCGTCTGGGAGCAGACAGCGTCACCACGGTATACCGCCGGCGCATTGACGATATGACGGCGCTGACAGAGGAAATTGAAGAGGCGGCAGCAGAAGGCGCTACCATCCTGCCGCTGCAGGCACCACTGCGCATTGAGCATGATGAAGCGGGAAATGTCACAGCACTGATTACCCAGCCCCAGCAGATCGGTCCGGTGGGCAGCGATGGGCGTCCCAGACCGGTGCGTGCCAATAAGGAAGAATCTGCCATTCCCTGTGATATTGTCATTGTGGCAATTGGTCAGGGTATTGATTCCCGTACTTTTGCGGAAGCAGGCATTGCCGTAAACCGGGAACGGTTTGCTGCTCTGCCGGACAGCATTGTGGAGGGCAGCACAAAAATTTTTGCAGGCGGTGATGCGGTTACCGGTCCATCCACCGTCATCCGTGCCATTGCAGCAGGTAAGGTTGCTGCGGCCAATATTGACAGCTTCTTGGGCTATAATCATGTCATCCATGCGGCTGTGGAGGATATTCCGGAAGCACCCCTGTCTCCTACTGCGGCCTGCGGACGTGTCAACCTGCGTACCCGTCCGGCCTGTGACTGCATCCATAATTTTGATGACATCAAGGAAGGTATGACAGAGGAAGAGGTACTGCAGGAGGCATCCCGTTGCCTGCGGTGCGATCACTACGGCTACGGCAACTTCAGAGGAGGGCGAATGAGACAATGGTAAATGTAATCATCGACGGAATTGCTGTCCGTGTGCCGGAGGGCACCACCATCATGGAAGCTGCCGCAAAAGCCGGCATTACCATTCCTTCTCTGTGCTATTTGAAGGAAATCAATGAAATTGGCGCCTGCCGGGTATGCTGTGTGGAAGTTGAAGGAGAAGAACGGCTGGTTTCCTCCTGCAATAACTTGGTATATGAAGGCATGGAGGTACATACCAATTCTCCCCGGGCACGGGAAGCACGCAGAATCAATGTAGAGCTGCTGCTGTCCCAGCATGAGGGTGAATGCGCCATCTGTGTGCGTGCGGGGAACTGCAAGCTGCAACAGGTTGCCAACAGCTTTGGTATTTTGTGCAATCCCTTTGAAAAGAACCTGCCTAAGCTGCAGTGGACCAATACCTTTCCGCTGTTCCGCAATGTACAGAAGTGTATCAAATGCATGCGCTGTGTACAGTATTGTGAAAAAATACAGACCTTAGGCATTTGGGAGCTGACCGGCTCCGGCGGACGGGCGACTATTGACGTGACCTACAACCGCCGCATCAAGGATTCCGACTGTGCTCTGTGCGGACAGTGCATTACCCATTGCCCGGTAGGTGCACTGCGGGAGCGGGATGATACGCGGGCGGTTTTGGATGCCCTGGCAGATCCGAATGTTGTCACTGTGGTGCAGATTGCACCGGCAGTACGTGCAGCATGGGGAGAAGCCCATGGTCTACCCCGGGAAATGGCAACCGTACGCCGGCTGACTGCTGTGCTGCGTTCTATGGGCTTTGATTATGTTTTTGATACCGCATTCTCTGCTGACCTGACGATTATGGAGGAAGCAGCGGAGTTCCTCAAACGGTTTACCGCCGGAGAACTGGAGCAATATCCTATGTTTACCTCCTGCTGCCCGGGATGGCTGCGGTTCCTGAAATCCCAGTATCCACAGCTGACCGATCAGCTGTCCACTGCCAAAAGCCCCCAGCAGATGTTTGGCGCCATTACCAAGACCTATTTTGCAGAACGGATTGGCGTACCGCCGGAGAAAATCTTCTGTGTATCCATTATGCCCTGCATTGCGAAGAAGGCGGAAAAGGATGGACATGTCTTTGACCGGAAAAAGAAGGAATTGCAGGATGTGGATGTTGTGCTGACAACACGGGAGATGGATCGTCTGATCCGCTCGGAAAACATCAATGTTTTCAGCCTGCCGGAGGCGGAATTTGATTCCCCGCTGGGCATTGGCTCCGGTGCAGGCATTATTTTCGGTGCCACCGGCGGTGTTATGGAAGCTGCACTGCGCACGGCATACCACACCGTTACCGGTTCCAATCCGCCGGCAGATGCATTCCGTGCCGTTCGGGGGGAAGAAGGCTGGCGGGAAGCGGAATTTGACCTGAATGGAACCACTGTGCGGTGTGCCGTGGCAAGTGGTCTCGGCAATGCCCGCAGGCTGGTGGAAGCCGTGCTTGCCGGCAGAGTGAAGTATGATTTTGTGGAAATCATGGCTTGTCCGGGCGGCTGTGTGGGCGGAGGCGGACAGCCGATCCCCTTTGACCAGCACGATCAGGCGGATGTCCGGGGGGAACTGCTGTATAAGCTTGACCGCCTGAGTCCGCTGCGGTATTCCCATGAAAATCCGGAAATCCGTATTCTATATCGGGATTATCTGCAGGAGCCCATGTCCGAACGGGCAGAGGAGCTGCTGCATACCGATCATCACAGCTGGACCATGCCGCTGAATCCCGGATTACAGGGGAAGGATGCGGAGGACACCACCATTCAGCTGGGCTACGGCCAGACCGATTTTATGTAAAGACACAAAATAAGCCGGAGACAGGAGAAAACCTGCTCCGGCTTCAACTTTTTTTACGATCAGACAAGCGCCCAGATGACAGCCAGCACAATGGTTGGCAGCATGTTGGCGGGCTTGAATTTTTTCTCCCATACCAGATTGACACCTACACAGAAAATCAGCATGGAACCGGTGAGGGACAGATTTGCCAGCGCCGCATCCGTCATGATGGGCTGCAGGAAGCTGGCAAGAATGGTGATACAGCCCTGAAACAGACCCACAGGAATGGCAGAAAAAATACTGCCTTTGCCAAGGGAAGCGGTCATAGCACATACAATAATCAGATCAATGGTACCCTTGAGCGCGAGAGTGGAGTAATCACCGGAAATGCCATCCTGGATGGAGCCTACCACAGCCATGGCACCGATACAAACCGTCAGGGAAGTGGTAACAAAGGCATGAACAAACCGGTTGTCTCCGCTGTTTCCGGTTTTGTTTTTCAGCCATTCGCCGAACTGTTCAATCCGATACTCAATATTCAGGGCTTCGCCGATCAGGGAACCCAGGGCAAAACAGACCACAATCATAATGGTTCCGCCGCTGGACAGCTTGCCGTTCTGTATCTGCAGCATTTGTTCCATGGCACCGCCGATTCCCACGAACAGCAGGCATAAGCCCTGGGATTTCATCAGTGTGTCCTGATAGCGTTCTGTCATACGCCTGCCAAACAGCATGCCAAGGATGCCGCCCAGCAGGATCAGGACAACATTGATTATTGTACCTAACCCAATCATTCCAAATTCCTCCCGGTTGATGGTTCAAAATCAAAGAAAACAACGGAATTATGTATGCTCCGCTGAAGGAAACTGCTGAATATCCGCAATCAGGGAATGAATCCCGATTTCCTGGCAGAACTGTTTTCCTTTTTCTGTCAGGACATATTTCCCGCTGGCACACAGCCGGATGTCCGGATTTTGTGCCCGGATACGCTGAATCGCCACACCCAGCAGCGTACCGATTCCGATGTCATCAAACTCATTAAAGGGTGTTTCATGCAGTCCAAATGCATGATAGGAATGGTTGCCGGTCTGGGTATTTTTTGTTTTGCCGTACAGCAGCCAGCACAGCTCATCCACATTGAATACAATGACATCCGCATGGGCGGCAAGCTCTGCTGCAAAATAAATGGCGCGGGGTGTTGCGATTTCGATTCCAAGGTCACAGATGATATTATAATCCAGTGCACACTGGCTTGCAAATATATTTTGCTGCTGGACCTCACGGCAACGGGAAACCAGAGGCAGGAGAATGGACATGCTTTCAATCCCGCATTGCCGGGCAGCAGAAAACAATCCCCGGAGAATGGCTTCAAAAATAAACTCATTGCTGATAATCATATAACAGCTCAGATCCGGATTAGCGTTCCATACCGCCTGTACCTGCTCACGAAGCCACTGGTCAGAACAGGACATAAACCGGCTCAATTGTTCAAATTCCGCCGGCATACTGGGGAGGAATGCTTCAATTGGGCCATCCGGCAGACGGACACATAACTGTTTCTGTGAAGCATTTTGGATTTTG
>CAMBYS010000148.1 GCA_945872165.1 uncultured Clostridia bacterium
AACAGAACGACAACGGCAATAACCCATACAAGGATCGGACCCCAGACGTAGATATTCTGAATCATAGCCAGTGCGGAATCCGGCTGTACGACCGATGCACCAGAGGAGCTGATGTAGCCGGCTGCATCCAGCAGCTTGGAGATAATGGCACTGGTAATACCATTGCCCAGCTTAAATCCAACCGCGCCGCCGGCAAAAATCAGGGATTCCTGACGGATATGCGTTTTCCACTGACCAAACTCCACAACGTCACCCAGCATGCCGAAGACAACTGCTGTCAGCGGAGCTTCGCCCAGTGCACGAATGATGCAGGTAATCAGCGCCCAGGTAAAGCTGCCTGTATTGAGCAGGAACGCTGCCTGTGCAACCATAGCGATAATGGCGCCAGCCAGAGAGATCTGCCGCTTGCCAAACCGGCGCAGCAGGAACGGGCAAAGCATTGCCCCAACAACCAGAGTCAATGTTTCCCCCAGATACAAAACACTGTACATCCAGGTATCATTGTGGAACAGATATTTGCAGTAATAGGGCAGTGCGGTGCCTACGATGGTACCATGTACACAGGTAACGGTCCACAGGATCAGGCATGCCCAGAAATACTGGTTGGTCACCAGCGCCTTGAGGGACTGCCCAACGGATACCTTGCTGTCTTTGCTTTCCTGCGCTTCAATATGTACGGTTTCCTTGCAGCGTACAAAGCAGATCATCAGCATGATGAAAGCAAGGATAACCCACATGGTCATTGCCTTGACCCATGCTGCCTGGTCGTTACCGAACAACTTGACTACCGGCTGGGTAAAGGTTACGGCAATGATACGTCCGATCGGCGCCAGCGACATACGGAAAATAGACAGCAGATCACGTTCATGGGAAGAACGTGTCATCATGGTGGACAGAGTGCCGTAGGGCACGTTGATGGCGGTATAGAATACCGTTGTTGTCAGGTTATAGGTGATAAAGATATACCAGAACTGCAGGGAACCCTGGGTCTGGGGTACCGTAAACAGTGCAATGGCGGAAATACAATATGGAATGGACATCCACAGAATCCATGGACGGGCTTTACCCCATTTGCTCTTGGTCTTGCTGACGATGACGCCCATGATCGCATCACTGGTGCCGTCAAAAATACGGGAAATCAGCATGACAAGACCAACGGTTGCCACAGATACACCGGCATAGTCCGTATAGAACAGAACCAGCAGGGCTGAAATCATACCATATACAATATTACAGGCGGTATCGCCGAAGCCGTAGGCAATACGTGTGCCGACGGTCAGTTTTGGTTCCTTTCCCAGAACCGTTGTGCTGTTTTCATTCATAACTTTCTTTCCTCTCCGCTGTCTGCTTCCTCTCAGACAGCCCATCTCTGTATGTGAACAATCGCAGCACTTTTCTCACAGGTATAGGGTCTGCCCCGGATGGTTTCCCATCCGGAGCAGTGTGATGTATGTCTTATTCTACTTCAGCGATCTTGACCGGACGGCCTTCCTTCAGGGACAGGGCTGCCGCCATAGCGATCTTAACCGGCTGGATGCCGTCAAAGCCATTGACCGGTGTTTCCGTGTCATTGAGAACTGCTTCGGTAAATGCCTTTGCCTCTGCAATAAAGGCATTATTATAGCGTTCCAGGAAGAACCAGGTGGGCTTTGCCAGCTCAACGCCTTCACCGCTGGAAATCATAGCCGTGTTGTCAAAGTCATTGGAAACCTGTACACAGCCCTTATCGCAGTGTACTTCGGTACGCTGGTCATAACCGTAATGTGCCGCACGGCTGTTGTCGATAACGCCCAGTGCACCGTTCTCAAACTTCATCATGATGATGGCGGTGTCCACGTCATCATACTGGTCATAGCCTGCACCGGACAGTGCTGCGCCATAAGCGGTAACCTCGGTTACCTCGCTGCCTGCCAGGTAGCGTACCATATCAAAATCATGAATGGTCATATCCATAAAGATGCCGCCGGAAACCTTGATGTAATCCATGGACTGATGATCCGGGTCACGGGAGGTTACCTTGACGATGTGGGGTGCACCCAGCTTACCGGAAGCTACGGTATCACGAACTGCCTTGTGGTTGTGGTCAAAGCGGCGGACAAAGCCTACCTGCAGCTTGACGCCAGCCTCTTCTACAGCAGCCAGTGCCTCACGGATCTTGTTCAGATCGGTGTCAATCGGCTTCTCGCAGAAGATATGCTTGCCAGCCTTTGCAGCACGAATGATAAACTCTGCATGGGTGTTGGTAGAGGAGCAGATAAAGACAGCTTCAATGGACGGATCAGAGAAAATCATCTCCGGATCATCATAGCACTTCTCAATGCCCATCTCAGCAGCCCATGCCCGGGTTGCATCATTCATAAAGGGATCTGCTACCGCATACAGCTCTGCTGCCGGAACAGAATGTGCCAGATTTTCACCGTGCAGCTTGCCGATACGTCCTGCACCCAACAGACCAATTCGTACTTTTTTCATCGTAAATCTCCTTCTTTCTCTAAAAATGTTCGGTTTTTCTTACTTCTTTCTTCCTTTTGTTTATGCTTCTATTATACCGGAATCCAAGAAAACGTGTTATTGTATTCTTGTGCGAAAAAACCGCCAAATCCTGTGAAAATCCCCGCTTTTCCAAAAAACAGTTTCAGATTCTTGCTTTTCCCATTCTGCCTGTTCCTTCATCCGAACGCTGTAAAACATGCCCAAAACCGTACCATTTCTTCATCATATTGCACCAAAAATGCCGTATTTTCATGTTCTTGCTGTATGTGCGCGTGCACACAGGCAAATAAAACCCAAAGAAATATTTTCTTGTTTTTTCTGATTTTCCCGGGAAAATTCGCAAGATTATATAAAACTGTGGTTGGGATTTATCGTATAATGAATCCACAGGAAAGAAGGTGACTTTTATGCATTCCATTCATCCCTTTTCCAATCATTTTCGCGGTGACAATATTCCGCAATTTCATATCAGCCACTTCATCAATGAGGAACACAGCAACCGGCATTCCCGGCTGCCCCACATTCATGATGATTTCCTGGAGCTGTTTTATGTCTACGGCGGTACAGGACGATATATGGTTGACGGGCACTCCTACGATATTCGGGAGGGTGACATCGTCATCTGCAATGCCGGCGTACTGCATGGGGAAAACCCATCTGATCCCCGGCAGGTCCGTTCCTACAGTGTGGGCATTTCCCATGTCGCATTGCTCGGACTGAAGGACAATACCCTGTGTGAGCCGGATGTGTGCCCGGTTCTGTCCTGCGGGCTGCTGCAGCAGCAGGTAGGCGAAATGTTCCGGCTGATTTATCTGTTGTCCAATGATACCAAGACACTGGGTGAGACCTGTACCGCCCTTTCCATCTCCCTTCTGCTGCTCACTTATGAGCTTCTGCAGAGCCGGGAACGCAATACCGTCATCCGCACACGGACTTCTGCCTCCGCCACAGCCGACCGGGTACGCCGTTATCTGGACAAGCATTACCGGGAGGCACTGACCCTGGAGCAGATCAGCAGAGACCTGCACATCAATGCCTATTATCTGTCCCATACCTTTAAAAATGAATTCGGAGTGCCTCCGATTCAGTACGCGATGAAGCGCCGCATCGGCGAGGCACAGGGACTTTTGATGGATACGGATATTCCCATTGGCGACATTGCGGATTCCCTTGGCTTCAGCAGCACCTGCCATCTGAACACCATGTTCAACAAATATGTGGGCATCCCTCCCGGAAAATACCGACAGTCTTTTAAACATATGGAAGAATAAAATCAGCCGCTGCATGTGTCCTGCATGCGGCGGTTTTTCTGTCTAAATCATAGGGATAAAACACAATTTTGCAATATGAATCGGTAAAAATCGCAGGATTATGTAAAAGTTTTCACCTGTCAACATGCTAGAATAAGTTTGATCGGAGGTGAAGTATAGACATGCAGCACAACCTGCAGAAGCATTTTCGTGATGGACGTATGCCGGTTATATCGGTCAGCCGTTTCATCAACGAAGAACACAGTCAGAACTATGCCTTTTTTCCGCATATGCATCAGGACTATCTGGAGTTGTTTTATGTCTATCATGGAAACGGACGCTACATGGTTGGCGGAGAAACCTACGGCATCACCAAAGGAGATATTGTCATCTGCAACGCCGGTGTGCTGCACAGCAAAAGCTGTGAACATGCAGAAAACCTGCGTTCCTACAGCATCGGTATCACAAACCTTGCCCTGCACCTGCTGCCGGACAACTGGCTGTGCTCCTCAGATGCCGTTCCTGTCCTCTCCTGCGGTTCCCTTTCCGGTTCTGTGGGAGAAATGTTCCGGCTGATTTATCTGTTGTCTTCCGATCAGCAGCATCTGGCGGATATCTGCAACTGTCTTGCCACTGCCCTTGTGCTGCTTGCCCATGAGCTGCTGCAAAGCCGGGACAAGCATAAACAGTGCCTCTCCGCAAATGAAACCTCTGTCACAGCGGAACGGATCCGGCAATACCTTGATGAGCATTTCCGTGAAGCGCTGACACTGCCTGATATCGGAAAAGCGCTGAATATCAGTGAATATTATCTGGCTCATATCTTTAAGGATGCCTTTGACAGCCCTCCCATGCAGTATGTGATGAAACGCCGTATCGGTGAGGCACAAAACCTGTTATCTGATACAGATATGTCCATTACCGACATTACCTATCATCTGGGCTTCAGCAGTGTGAGCCATTTTACCAGTTCTTTCAGCCGGTACGTGGGCACCAGTCCCGGAAAGTACCGCCAGTCCCTTCAACATATGGACGATTAAAACAATACCGCAGTATGCCTCTTTGTGCACGCTGCGGTATTTTTTGTTATGTATGCTGTTTTCCCACGCCCAGAGAAACTGCCAGTCCGCACAGGATCAGTACAATTCCCACAAGGATATTGGCTGTAATCGGCTCTCCCAATACAACGGCGCACAGCAGGCTTGCCAGTCCCGGCTTGATGAAAAAGCTCATGGAGCCCAATCCGGTGCTGACATGGGCAATGGCATCGAAATAGCAGTAATATGCCAGTGCTGTGCCAATCATGCAGAGATATAAAAATTCCGGTACAATGGCAGACAACTGGAACACAAAGGGATTGTGTCCGCCGCCGGATGCCAGCAGCACCGGAAGCATGAGCAGCGCTCCGAAAATGGAGGACCAGGTAATCGTCATAATGCTGCCGCAGATACCGGAAACTGCCTTGCTGCATACGGTATACAGGGCAAAGGCAAGCATACCGATCAGGATAAGCACTATACCAAACAGAAACCTGCCATCTGCCCGCTCCTGTCCGAACAAATGAAGACAGGTAGTAACCAAACCCACGATGCCGATGCCCAATCCTGCCAGCTTTCTCATGCTGATGGCTTCCTTTAAAATCAATGCGGCAAA
>CAMBYS010000149.1 GCA_945872165.1 uncultured Clostridia bacterium
ACCGCCACGACTTCCGCGGTGGTAGCGGCTCTGCTGCATGCGCCGGTGGAATTGGTAACTGGTCGTGGTTCCGGTCTGACCACCGAAGGTCTGTACCGGAAGATTCAGGTCATTTCAGATGCTCTGGCCCGGTGGAAGCCGGATCAGCATGACCCGATTGATATTCTCAGTAAGGTAGGCGGCTTTGACCTGTGCGGGCTGACCGGTCTGTTTCTGGGCAGTGCAGCCTGTGGTCTGCCTGCCATTGTGGATGGCGTGATTTCCGGTGCAGCAGCCCTGTGTGCGGCGCGGCTGTGTCCTACGATACGGGATTATCTGATTCCCTCTCATCATACCGCAGAGCCGGCAGGAGCATTGCTGGAGCAGGCACTGGATATCCATCCGATTCTGGATGCCCATATGGCGTTGGGAGAGGGCACCGGTGCGGTGCTGATGTTTGGTCTTTTGGATGCGGCGGCATCTCTGTACTGCAATGGCAATACCTTCGATGACAGCAACATCGAAGCGTATCAGCCGCTGTCCTGAGCCATGCTGGTTGTAGTAACAGGCGGCGCTGCCAGCGGAAAATCCGAGCTGGCAGAACGCATCATCTGCCGGCTGGCGAAGGGGAAACCCATGCTGTATGTGGCAGCGATGGAAACCGAGGGAGAAGAGGCACAGCGAAGGATTGCACGGCATCGTGCCCTGCGTGCCGGAAAAGGCTTTACCACACTGGAGCATGCCAAACGCTTTGACCGGCTTGCCGTTCCCCCGGGTTATGCGGCGGCATTGTTTGAATGCATGAGCAATGCACTGGCAAATGAGCTGTTTTCCCCGGAAGGGGCAGGAGAAAACTGGAAGCAGAGCATTGTCACAGGCATACAGAAGCTTTCCACAGCCTGTGAACATGTGGTTATCGTGACCAATGATATTTTCACGGATGGTGTAACCTATGCCCCCTGCACCATGGCATATCTGCATCATCTGGGTGAACTGAA
Source organism: uncultured Clostridia bacterium (assembly GCA_945872165.1). Classification (GTDB taxonomy): domain Bacteria; phylum Bacillota; class Clostridia; order Oscillospirales; family Butyricicoccaceae; genus Butyricicoccus_A. The sequence continues at coordinate 978 of CAMBYS010000149.1, forward strand.
CCAGCTGTTTTCCCGGCAGGCAGATGCGGTGGTCGAAAGTGTCTGCGGGATTCCCGTGATGAGAAAAGGAGCGTTGGTGTGATGCTGAAAGACAGTTTCAGTGGACTTTTGGTGGCATTCGGTCTGTATTCGGCGCTGCCCCTTCCCCAGGTGGAATGGAAAAAACATACCATGCGGTATGCGCTGGGCTTTTTGCCGCTGATCGGCATACTGGTGGGCGGCTGTGAATATGGCTGGCTGCTGCTGGCACGGCACTTGCAGCTGAGTGCCATGCTGTACGGGGCGATAGCAGTGCTGCTGCCGGTGGCACTGACCGGCGGCATCCATCTGGATGGCTTTGTGGATACCTGTGATGCGTTGTGTTCCTATGGCGACCGGGAAAAACGGCTTGCCATTTTAAAGGATCCTCATGTGGGTGCATTTGGTATCCTGTGGATCATTGTCCTGCTGCTGGTACAGTTCGGACTGTTTGCCCAGCTGTATGAGGTGCCGGAACAGGCATCCATGCTGCTGGCAGGCTATGCGCTGGCACGTGCTTTTGGCGGCAATATGATTGTCACCCAGAAATGTGCGAAGGATTCCGGTCTGGCACGGCTGTTTGCGGACAATGCGGATAAAAAACAGGTGTCTTATGTCATGGCGGGCTGGATTGCCGCCTGTGTGTGCTGGCTGCTGGTGATGGGCAAAGGCTTTGGTCTGGCGGCTTTTGTGCTGGTTCTGCTGTATGTTATCTGTCATGTACGCCTGTGCCATAAGCATTTTGGCGGCATTACCGGTGATTTATGCGGCATGTGCATTACCATATGCGAAACACTGGTACTGGTGACTGCTGTCATTGGCGGCTTGTGCCTGCGATGAAGAGTGGGATCAGCAGGTTCCTTTATTTGGCTCCCTCCTGGAGGGTGTTTGATGATTGTTAGAGAGGAAAACAGATGACCATACTGATTGTAGGCGGTGCGGCACAGGGCAAAAGTGCCTTTGCGCGGCGTATCTCGCCGGAAACAGAAATTGTGGATAATTTACAGGATATCGTGCGGGAAGCGATGCAGGAGGGAAAGTCGATCCCAAAAGCAGAGGCATTTTTGGGTAAAACCGTGGTATGCAATGAGCTGGGCTGCGGTGTGGTGCCTATGGACGCCATGGAACGGGACTGGCGGGAACATACCGGACGGCTGTGCTGTGACATTGCTGCCCGGGCTGACCGGGTATACCGCATGTGCTGCGGCCTTCCCCAGTGTATCAAGGAGGAAGCATGAGCATAACGGAAGCAGTAGGTTTGGGCTTTTTGCTGGATTGCGTATTGGGTGACCCGGAACAGCTGTGGCATCCCATTATGGGTATTGGCTCTATGATTTCCTTCTGGAGCAAAACCCTGCGAAAATGGTTCCCCAAATCAGACCGTGGACAATTCTGGGCAGGCGTATGCCTGTGGCCACTGGTGGTCATTCCCTCCGGGCTGATTCCATTTGTCCTGCTGTGGCTTGCAGGCATCGTGCATCCCGCGGCACGGTTTGTGCTGGAAACGATATTTTGCTGGCAGATTTTTGCGGCAAAATCCCTCAAGCAGGCAGCTCTGCGGGTATATGATGCCCTGAAGGCAGGAGATTTGACACTGGCACGCAAGTATGTGTCCTGGATTGTAGGACGGGATACGGCGGAGCTGGATGCAAAACAGGTAACCAGGGCGGCAGTGGAAACCGTTGCGGAAAATACCAGTGATGGTGTGATTGCACCGCTGGTATTCCTGCTGCTTGGCGGTGCACCCTTGGGCTTTGCCTATAAAGCGGTCAATACGCTGGATTCCATGGTTGGCTATAAAAACGATGCATTTTTGTATTTCGGACGGTTTTCCGCCAAAATGGATGATGTATGGAATTTCCTTCCCGCACGGCTGAGCGGTTTATTGTTTGTGCTGTGCGCGGCACCGGCAGGATTGGATGCCTGCGGCGCATGGCATTGCTTCCGGCGGGACCGGCTGCGGCATGCAAGCCCTAATTCCGCACAGACCGAATCCGCCTGTGCCGGTGCGCTGGGGGTACAGCTGGCAGGCAATGCATGTTATTTTGGCAAGCTGTATGAAAAGCCCACCTTGGGCGATGCAAAGCGGGAGATTGAGCCGGAGGATATTGTGCGCACCAACCGGCTGATGTACTGGGCATCTGCTGTGGCAGTGATGCTGCTGTGTGCGGTGCGTGTAGCGCTGGTACAGCTGTAATAGGAGCAATGAAAGGAGAGGAGCGGACAGGATGGAACACAGACATGGCGGGGATATTTACGCGGAGGATCTGACAGCGGAGCCGTTGGATTTTTCCGCCAGCATCAATCCCCTGGGCATGCCGGAGTCGGTGCGGCAGGCAGCCCTGCAGGCATTATCCGGCTGTGTGCATTATCCGGATCCTCAATGCCGCAGGCTTCGTCAGACGATTGCGGCACGGGAAGGGGTGGCACCGGGACAGGTATTCTGCGGCAATGGTGCGGCGGATGTGTTATACCGCCTGATGCTGGCATTACAGCCGAAACAAATCCTGCTCCCAGCGCCGACTTTTTCGGAATATGAACAGGCAGCTGCACTGGCAGGCAGTACCATTGTCCGGTTTCCCCTGCGGGAAGAAGATGGCTTTGCCATTTCCGAAGCCTTTTGGGATGCGGTAACACCGGAAACCGACTTGGTGATTGTGTGCAATCCCAATAACCCCACCGGACAAGTCACACCGAAATGGCTGGTGAAGAAAGGGATGGAACGCTGCAGGGCAGTCGGAGCCCGGTTGCTGGTGGATGAGTGCTTCCATGATTTTCTTGATGAGCCGGAACGGATTGCCATGACAGATTGTGTACCGGAAAACCGCCATCTGATTCTGCTGCGGTCATTTACCAAGATGTATGCCATGCCGGGGATCCGCTTGGGATACTGCCTGTCATCGGATACGGAGCTGCTGGAACAGCTGTATGACATGGGAGCACCATGGTCAGTGTCTGTCATTGCCCAGGCATGTGGTATTGCAGCGGCACAGGATACCGAGTTTCCGATGCAGACACGGAAATACATTGCACAGCAGCGGTCAGTGTTACAACAGGGCTTACAGCAGCTTGGATTTACGGTACTGCCGGGACAGGCGAATTATCTGCTGTGCCATATGGATGGTGTACCGGAATTGGTGCAGCAGCTGCGGGAACGGGGTATTTTAATCCGCTGCTGTGATACGTTTGCCGGTCTGGATGGCAGCTGGTTCCGCATTGCCGTGCGGACGGAAGCGGAACAGTTTGTGCTGTTGCAGACACTCCGGCAACTGATACAGCAAAGAAAGGTGGGAAAACAATGGCAAAGGTAATCATGGTGCAGGGCACCACATCCAACGCAGGCAAAAGCCTGACAGTTGCAGCATTGTGCCGGATTTTCAAGCAGGATGGCTTTAAGGCCGCACCGTTTAAATCCCAGAACATGGCGCTTAATTCGTTTATTACGGCAGAGGGCGCGGAGATGGGACGGGCACAGGTCATGCAGGCGGAGGCTGCCGGCATTGAACCGGATGTCCGTATGAATCCGATTTTGCTCAAGCCCACCAGTGACTGCGGCTCTCAGGTCATCGTCAACGGCAAAGCACGGGGCACCATGCCCGCAAAAGACTATTATCCCTATAAAAAACAGCTGATTCCTGACATTCTGGAGGCGTATAACAGCCTTGCCGCAGAATATGATATCCTTGTCATTGAAGGTGCAGGTTCTCCCGCGGAAATCAACCTGCGGGAAAATGATATTGTCAATATGGGACTGGCAGAGCTGGTGGATGCACCGGTATTGCTGGTAGGTGATATTGACCGGGGCGGTGTGTTTGCTTCGTTATACGGCACCGTAGCTTTGCTGCAGCCGGAGGAACAGGCCCGCATCAAGGGATTGATTGTCAACAAATTCCGGGGCGATGTGGATATTTTAAAGCCGGGATTGGATATGATGGAGCAGCGGCTGCATATTCCATTTGTGGGTGTGGTACCCTACCTGCATCTGGATATTGACGATGAAGACAGCCTGTCCGAACGGCTGCAGGCGGGACAGCAGGCAGCCTTGCTGGACATTGCGGTGATCCGTCTGCCCCGCATTTCCAATTTTACGGATTTTGCCCCCTTGGAACGCATTCCCGGCGTAGGAGTGCGGTATATTACCCGGACAAAGGAACTGAGAAATCCTGATCTGGTGTTGATTCCGGGCAGCAAGAACACCATGGATGATTTGAAATGGATGCGGCAGAACGGGCTGGAGGCTGCGATTCAGAAATATGCAGCAGCAGGCAATCCGGTATTTGGCATCTGCGGCGGATATCAGATGATGGGTTTGACGCTGCGGGATCCGGAGGGCGTGGAGGCAGGCGGCAGCATGGACGGCATGGGATTGCTGCCTACCCATAC
>CAMBYS010000150.1 GCA_945872165.1 uncultured Clostridia bacterium
GCACACCCTATGTCTGGCTGTGTGCCATTGCCAAACGGCTATGGTATCGGGAATTAGACCGGCAAAAGAAACATCCTCCGTTGGAGGAAACCCAGCTTGCGTCCCTTGCAGCGCCGGACAATCCGGAAGCCGAGCTGCAGGAGCGTGATGAACGGGTTCGCCTTTACCGTGCCATGCAGCAGCTGCCTGCTGACACCCGGGAGGTCATGTATCTCCGGTTAAACGGTGATTTTTCCTTCCGGGAAATCGGTGAAATCATGCAGCATTCTGAAGCATGGGCAAGGGTTCGCTTCTATCGTGGGAAACAACAGCTTATCAACCTGTTAGGAGGTGGCACAAATGAAACAGAATAAACTGGATTGCTGTGTTGTCCGGGATTTGCTTCCCACTTATATCGAAGCTCTCACTGAGCCTGAAACCACGGAACAGGTATCTGCACATCTGGAAGATTGCTCCGCCTGCCGGGAACTGGAACGGGAGCTTCGGTCACAGCTCCCTCAAAAGCCTGTACCGAAAAAATCCCTGCAATTCCTGAAACGGGCACGCAATAATCGGATTACATCGGCGCTGTTTGCCATTCTTTCTGCTATTCTGATTGTTGTCCTGTGGTATTGTTATCTGTTCCGTTATCCGAATACCGAAGCCGGACGGCTGGCTGCGGTACAGAATTATGTGTCCTGTAAGGATACGCCGGTACAGGTTGTTTCCTATGCGGAAGAGGGCTATTCCCTGTTTATCTCGTTCACCGCAGAAGATGATTTACACAGCCGCGGCATTCTGGAGCTTACCCGGGGTATCAATGGCAGATATCGGCCTGTGGATGCTTCCTATGGCACGGGCTATAATTCCGCAGTTATCTATGAATCCGCAGCTGTAAAGAATGCCGAGTTGATCGACACACAGGATGCTTATTCTCAGGCAATCCTGCTTGCAGGTTTTGCCTGCAAGGATGTGGATGCTGTCCGCATACGATACAGCTACAGCTATTTCGATCCGGATGGCGATTATGAATTTTCCGACCCGGAATTTGTGACAACAACATTCGAGAAAACCTATCCGGTAACCGAAAATACCTTTCTCTGGGCATGGTCACAGGAAGAGCTTGCCCATGACCTGGGTATTCAGGATTTCACAGCAGGTGAAACATTTATTGATGTTTCCCATGAGCCTTACCTGCTGGATCAGGACGGCAATGATATTACCGAACAGTATGACAACACGGAAAATCCCAGCTGGCTGGCCCTGCCGGACGGTACTGATCTGCGTATCCTTTATATCCTCATGTTTGGCATACTTGTTGCAGGTATTCTTGCCGCGAAACAAATTTTAGAGCAGTAAAACAAGCCCGACGGTTTCCCGCCGGGCTTTCTGCTGTCTGTAAAAATTTCATGTGTCGGATTTATTTCCTTTGTTTCCGAAAGGCTTCCCTCTCCCGCTGCAATTCCGCGAACATCTGCAGCGCTGTCCATGACAGATTGGTGGGCGTTGTTACTGCCTTTAAATCAATCCGAATCTTGTTTTCCCGCAGCAGCTTGAGTACCGCATCCACACCCTCCGAGGACATGCCATGCATGACCAGCATGGGCTCCGGCAGCTCAATGCCCGGATTCTGCAGAATTTTATCCGGCTGCTTCAATCCCAGCAGCATTTCCAGCGGAACGGTATACAGTTCCTTCCGGATAACCCGGACGGAAATGCCCTGCTGCCGCAGCAATGGCGTCAGCCGCTTTAATACGCCTTCCGGCGTATGATATAACAATACAACTGGATATGTCTGTTCCATTGGTTCTCCTTTTTTACGATGCCGACCAGGTTTCAATGCCATGGAAAATATCATTGGGCCAGGGATCAAAGCCCTCCGGCAGCTTTGTGGCGGAAGAAATCAGATTGCGCTCAAAGGCAATTGGCAGAATCGGAGTTTCCTCCATAAAGCATTCCAGATAATCCTCCACAGTCTGTTCATATTCCTCCGGTTGTCCTTCATGCAGGTCAGAAAGTGCATCCTGCATATCCCGGCTATAGAAGTTGCCAAAATTCCGCTCTCCGCCGTCAGAAATGATAGATGACAGGTCAAAATCCGGTGTCATCTCATATTCTCCATAGTATATCTGGAAGGTTTCCCGCCGCAGCTTGGACTGGCAGTCCTCAAAGCTGAGGGGTGTTACGGTTGTCTGAATACCAGCTTCATTCAGTGTGCTGGCATACTGCTCCAGTACGGCACCTTTGGTGCTGTACTGTTCATTATAAATGATTTCCAGCTTAAACTGACGGCCATTGCTGATATCCAGATATCCGTCAGAATCCCGGTCATAAATTCCTGCATCCTCCAGCAGCTCCAGCGCTGCTGCCTTATCATATTTGGGTGCTTCAATGCTCTCCGGTATGGATACCATTGGCAGAGATGCAGCATCTGCCCGTCCGGCAAAACAGGTCTGTACGATCATCTCACGATCCATCAGCATGGACAGCGCTGTACGCACATCCTCCTCATCCAATGGCGCCCAATCACAATTGAGTCCCAGATAATGCAGCCGGGTGGTGGGGACACTTGATGTATATTTTGCACCGGTAATCGGTTCTTTTTCCGCATCCTGCTGGAGCAGCATGGAAATTTCACCGCTGCTGAGCAGATTGGCAGCACCGGAACTGTCCGATACAGATTTCAATGTAATCGAACTGCAATAACCAACCTTGCCGCCGCTCCACTGTTCAAAAGGAATCAGATTCAGGGCAGAATCCTGTCGGACAACCTGATAGGGACCGGAGCCATCGGGGATTTCATCTTCCTCTGAGCCCTTACGGAAAATCGGTACATCCAGCAGCGCCTGCAATTCCCGTTCGGATTTTGACGTATACAGCCGGACATGAATTTCATCATCATTGTACTTCACCGAAGAAATACAGGACAGCTTGTCCTGATATATGGAATTCTCCCGCAGCCGTGCATTATTCAGGGAATAAACCACATCCTCCACGGTCATTTCCTGACCGGAATGGAACAGGATACCGGAACGGATGGTCAGATTATAGGAACGGGTATTTTCCTGCTCCATACTGTCACACAATACCGGCTGGGGTTCAAAGTGATCATCCAGCTGGAACAGGCTTTCAAAACAGAGGGGCATCAGCATCTGATTTTCCGCAGAGGAACAGCTCAGCGGATCCAATCCGTCTTTTTCATTATATGCCAGCGTGAAGGTATCCACCGCTTTGACATCTGCCGCCTGTTTGACAGCGGTTGTTTCTTTCTCCCCGCTTCCGGTATCTTCCTCTGCTTTGCCGCAGCCTGCCAGACCGGTCAGGAGCATGGCACCGGTAAGCAGTACCGCAATCGCATGGTTCCATTTCATATCTTTTTCTCCTCCAGCATGATAATGCCTGCCTGTACACCCCGTTCGCCATGGGTCTCCCGATGGGACCAGAAGATGTCATGGTGACACTTGGTACAGATGCCGCTGTCTACAATATTGCGCACGCCAGCCTGCTCCAGACGCAGACGATTGATGCCCTGCAGATCAATATAATATTTCGGTTCCCGCCAGGTAATAAAGGGATCCACCATCTCACCCATGGTTTCCCGCATCGCCTGAGGTACATCCCCATCGGTTTCAAAGCAGCACTGCCGGATGGATGGTCCGATGACTGCCTGTATATGCTCCGGCTTTGCACCATAATTGTCCTGCATCGCCTGTACGGTTTTCGCCAGAATTCCATTTGCTGTACCACGCCAGCCGGAATGGCAAACACCAATGCTGCGGCTGACCGGATCATGCAGCAGGGTTACAACACAATCGGCATAATAACCGCACAACGGCACATTGGGCAGATTGGTGACAATGGCATCTGTTTCCCAGCTCATAGGCTGTCCCAGTCCCATGCCCATGGTGGTTTCATCCACAACCCGTACTGTATCGCCATGAATCTGCTTGGTCATGGTCATATGTTCCCGGGGCACACCAAAGTGATCCGCAAGAATCTGATAATTTTTTAATACATTTTCCCGCTGATCTCCCCGATTAAAGCCCAGATTCAAAGATGCAAGATGTCCGGTGCTGACACCGCCGAATTTGGTTGTGAACATATGAGGTGTTGTCACCGCATCACAGGTATAGTAAATCAGGTCATCTTTTCTTCGTTCGTGTATCATTTGATGCATTTTGTGTCCTCCCTGCAGCAAATACTGTTCTTATTATACTATGGTTTACAAAAAAAATATAGAGGAAATATTCCGACCAGATATCACCAAAAGAGTTACAGTATGTTTCACAAATTACCCCTGAAATAAGCAAAACAAGAAAAGCTGTTGTACATTGCCCATTCCTGCCTGTTGACAATCATTTGATTTGCGATTACAATAAGTAATAATGCCTTTGTTTACAAACGACCGCGATCTATCGTTTAACCGCACAGGTATTACCATAAAATAAATGAATTTTTCAGAAAAAAATCACAAAAAACAGGAGGTGTGTCTCAGAAGAATGGTTATTGGTATTATAATTGGTATTATTATCGGTGTAATCGCCGGCACTGTTATCGGCATCATGTACCGTAAAAACGTATCTGAACGGAAAATCGGAAGTGCTGAGGAAGAAGCCAAGCGCATTATCAACGATTCCATTAAAACTGCGGAAAGCAAGAAGCGTGAAGCTCTGCTGGAAGCAAAGGAAGAAATCCACAAAAACCGTGCAGACCTTGAACGTGAGATCAAGGACCGCCGGAGCGAAATGCAGAAAACCGAACGTCGTCTGACACAGAAGGAAGAAACGCTGGATCGCAAGACAGATGCAGCAGAAAAGAAAAGCGAAGAGCTGAACCGCAAGCTGGCAAATGTCCAGAAGAGCCGCGAGGAAGCTGAGTTGTACAAGCAGCAGCAGCTGGAACGTCTGGAAAGCATTTCCGGACTGACCCGTGATGAAGCAAAGGAATTCCTGGTAAATTCCATTGAGCAGGAAGCGCAGCATGATGCTGCCATCAAGCTGCGGGAAATCCAGCAGCAGACCAAGGATGAAGCGGAAAAATATGCCCGTGAGGTTATTTCCTCTGCTATCCAGCGCTGTGCTGCAGATCATGTGGCAGAAGCAACCGTCTCTGTTGTTCCGCTGCCCAATGATGAAATGAAGGGTCGTATCATTGGTCGTGAAGGCCGCAACATCCGTACGCTGGAAACTCTGACCGGTGTTGACCTGATTATTGATGATACCCCGGAAGCAATTACGCTGTCCTGCTTTGACCCGGTTCGCCGTGAAATCGCACGGCTGACTCTGGAGAAGCTGATTATTGACGGACGGATTCATCCGGCACGCATCGAAGAAATGGTGGAAAAGAGCCGCCGCGAGGTGGAACAGGTGATCAAGCAGGAAGGCGAACGGGCTGT
>CAMBYS010000151.1 GCA_945872165.1 uncultured Clostridia bacterium
GCAAGAGCCTGACGGACTGCCTGCTTTGCCACGGTTTCACTGGACAATGCTTTGACAGAAAAGCCGGATACCCCTGCATGCTGGTTAAATTCCGTATCCACGGGACCGGGACACAGACAGCTGATGGTGACAGCACTGCCCATGGCACGCAATTCTTCCGCAATGGCTTCACTAAGCCGGACCACATAATTTTTCGTAGCATAATAGGTAGAAAGCAGGGGACCTGCCATAAAGCCTGCAGAAGATGCGACATTTAAGATACAACCGGCATCCTGCCGGACAAAATCCTGTAAAAACAGCTTGGTCAGGATATGTACGGCTTTGATGTTCACATCAATCATTTCCATTTCCCGATCCAGATCTGTATGGAGAAATTCCCCGAACAGACCAAAGCCGGCGGCATTCACCAGAAAACGCACCTGATGTTCTCTGGTGCGTTCATACAGCCAGCGGCAGTTTTCCTCCCGGGAAACATCACAGACATAAATGCGGCAGGGAGTCCCAAGTTCCTTTGCCAGCTGTTCCAGACGATCTCTGCGCCGGGCAACCAACAACAGTTTCCAGCCCTGTCGGCTCAGTTCCCGGGCAATATCCCGTCCGATGCCGGAGGAGGCACCGGTAATCAGTGCGGTTTTCATCGTATGTCAGTCCTTTCGCTACGCTTTTTTTATGCTTTATTATATCATGACAGAACAAGAAGAGAAAGGCTCTCTCGGCTCCCTCAGAGGAGGGAGGAACGATCTTGCTGTCCTGAGATGCTGATGAAACAATTCCTCCGCAACTCCGGCATAATTCCCTGCCGGATGCACATGCTATAGATAAAATGTCAATTTGCCAAAAAAACTGTGCATAACCATGTGCAAAACAGTCATTTTTCCGTTTGTTTCCGGATTTCACAAATTATTCACAGAAAAAGTGAGTCTTTTGCTTGACAACGCGGAAACAGGGTGGTATCTTGTATTTAGCACTCAGGGAGACAGAGTGCTAACACTTAGAAACACACAGTGCCAAGGCACCCGGAATCCATCAGGAGGTGAGACCGGTGGAGCTGTCCGCACGAAAAAAACTGATTTTAAAAACTGTCATCAGTGATTATATCCGTACAGCGGAGCCGGTAGGCTCCAAAGCACTGGCAAGCCGTCCGGAGCTGCGGTTTTCTTCCGCCACCATTCGCAATGAAATGAGTGAGCTGGAGGAAATGGGTTTTTTAGAGAAGCCGCATACTTCCGCAGGACGTATTCCTTCCCCGGCAGGCTATCGGCTGTATGTGGATGAACTGATGGGCAGACCGGATCTGAGTGCGGCGGATATTGACCGCATCAATTCGGTCACCAAGCTGAAGGTCAAGGAACTGGATCGTATGATTTCCGAAGCCGGCAAGCTGATTTCCAATCTGACGGATTATACTACCCTTGCGGTGACACCTTTTATTCAGCGTGTGACCATTCGGAAATTCCAGATTATTTCGGTAGGTCCCCTGGATTTTGTCATTGTGGTTGTCACAGACAGCGGCGTTGTCAAAAACAAAATGCTTCGTACTTCCACACCGGTAACGGCGGATGAAGCAGAGCTGCTGACCTATGTGCTCAATCAGACCCTGACCAACATTCCGATTGATGCCATTACACCGGAACGGTTTGATATCGTCCGGCGGGCAGCAGGCGTGACCGCACTGCTGTCACTGGTAGCTCAGTTCCTGGATGAATTCATTGAAGAAATGAGTGAACAGAAGGTCTTTCTGCAGGGTGCATCCAAGCTGCTGGCTTATCCGGAATACCGGGATGTGCATAAAGCACAGGAATTGCTGGACTTCATTTCAGATGAAAGCAATGTACCGGCATTACGTACCTTTACCCGGGATATTGACGGTGTCCGCATTACCATTGGCCCGGAAAACGGCAGCGGTCCGTTACAAAATGCCAGTATGGTATATGCAACGTATAATATCGGCAATATGGGCCGCGGTCTGATTGGTATTGTAGGTCCGACCCGTATGGATTACGCCAAGCTTTCCGCCAGACTGGCATTGTTCTCCAAGGGTCTGAACCGGCTGATTGCCGAGACATTCTTTGATGAGGACGACAAGTGAGCATTTTTACTCACATAGTATCATAGTATCACCGCTGCGGCATGGCAGCGATGGAGGAGGAACACCATGGAAACCAAAGACAGCGTAGAGCAGGAAACTGTTCAGCAAGCAGAAGCTGCTGCTGCCGAAGAAACAACCCAGGAGGCTGCGGCTGAAACTACAGAAGAAGCTGCAGAAACCCCGGAGGAAAAACTGCAGAAACAGCTGGATGAGCTGAATGACCGCTATATGCGTATGGCAGCTGAATATGATAATTATCGCAAGCGTGCCCTGAAGGAACGGGATATGGTTCGTTCAGAGGCAACCGGCAAGGCACTGACCGCAATCCTTCCGATTTATGACAATCTGGAGCGTGCACTGGCACAGGAAACCGCGGATACGGAATATAAGAAGGGCGTCGAAATGACGGCACGTCAGTTTGAAGCCGCACTGGAATCCCTCGGCGTAGAGATTATTACCGCAGAACCGGGTTCCGAATTTGATCCTACCGTCCACAATGCGGTGATGCATGTGGAAGATGAGGAGCTGGGTGAAAGCTGCATTGCGGAATGCTTCCAGAAGGGCTTCCGCCATGGCGATAAAATCATCCGCACCGCAATGGTAAAGGTTGCAAACTAATTTCCGATCAGAGGAGTATACCACTCCCTCCGTCACGGCAGACGCCGTGCCACCTCCCTCCAAGAGGGAGGCTTCTCAAAATGTAAAAAAAGTATCTTTATCTTCAATAGGAGGCAATTATTATGGGCAAGATTATCGGCATTGACCTGGGTACAACTAACTCTTGTGTAGCAGTCATGGAAGGCGGCGAAGCTGTCGTTATCCCGAACAGCGAAGGCGCAAGAACCACACCGTCTGTTGTAGCATTTAACAAGCAGGGCGAACGTATTGTTGGTCAGACTGCAAAGAACCAGGCAGTTACCAACGCAGGCCGCACCATTATTTCCATTAAGCGTCATATGGGTTCGGATTACCGTGTCAACATTGAAGGCAAGCAGTATTCTCCTCAGGAAGTATCTGCAATGATCCTGCAGAAGCTGAAGGCTGATGCAGAAGCATATATCGGTTCTCCGGTAACTGACGCAGTTATTACCGTACCGGCTTACTTTACTGACGCACAGCGTCAGGCAACCAAGGACGCAGGCAAGATTGCCGGTCTGAATGTACAGCGTATTATCAATGAGCCGACTGCTGCTGCACTGGCTTATGGTGTAGATAAGGAATCCGAGCAGAAGGTCATGGTATATGACCTGGGCGGCGGTACCTTCGACGTATCCATCCTGGAAATCGGCGACGGCGTAGTCGAAGTTCTGGCAACTGCCGGCAACAACCATCTGGGCGGCGATGACTTTGACCAGCGTATTATTGACTGGATGGCTTCTGAATTCCAGAAGTCCAATGGCATTGACCTGCGCAATGACAAGATGGCAATGCAGCGCCTGAAGGAAGCAGCAGAAAAGGCAAAGATTGAGCTGTCCGGTGTTCCGACCGCAACCATTTCCCAGCCGTACATCACGGCAGACGCAACCGGTCCGAAGCATCTGGAGCTGACCCTGACCCGTGCAAAGTTCAATGAACTGACCCATGACCTGGTTCAGGCTACCATGGGCCCGGTAAACCAGGCACTGAGCGATGCAGGCCTGTCTGCAAATGACCTGGCAAAGATTCTGCTGGTAGGCGGTTCCACCCGTATTCCGGCTGTACAGGAAGCTGTTAAGAAGATCACCGGCAAGGATGCATTCAAGGGCATCAATCCGGATGAATGTGTTGCAGTTGGCGCAGCAATTCAGGGCGGCGTACTTGGCGGTGAAGTCAAGGATGTGCTGCTGCTGGACGTTACTCCGCTGTCTCTGGGTATTGAAACTCTGGGCGGTGTATGCACCAAGCTGATCGACAGAAATACCACTATCCCGACCAAGAAGAGCCAGATCTTCTCTACTGCAGCTGACAACCAGCCGTCTGTAGAAATTCATGTTCTGCAGGGTGAGCGTGAGATGGCAGCAGATAACAAGACGCTGGGCCGCTTCAATCTGGACGGCATTGCTCCGGCACGCCGCGGTGTTCCGCAGATCGAAGTAACCTTCGATATCGACGCAAACGGCATTGTTAACGTATCCGCAAAGGATTTGGGCACCGGCAAGGAGCAGAAAATTACCATCACTGCTTCCACCAACCTGTCTGATGAGGAAATCAACAAGGCAGTTGAGGATGCAGAACGCTTTGCAGAAGAGGATAAGAAGCGCAAGGAGCAGGTTGAAATCCGCAACAATGCAGAGCAGCTGGTATTCCAGTGTGAGAACACACTGAGCGAGCTGGGCGACAAGATTGACGCAGCAGATAAGTCCGCGATCGAGGCAGAAATTGCAAAGGTAAACGAAGCACTCAAGGGCACAGACAGCAATATGATTAAGGCAGCATCTGACAGCCTGATGAATAAGTTCCAGGAAGTTTCCGCTAAGATTTATCAGCAGGCAAACCCGCAGGGTGGTGCACAGGGCTTTGACCCGAACAACTTTGCAGGCGGCGCACAGGGTGCACAGGGCGGTTCTCAGACCGGTGCAAACGGTGAGCAGTATTATGATGCTGATTTCAAGGATGTTTCTGACGATAAGTAATTTGAAACAATGAATTTTGGCGGCAGGCAGATCGTGAAACGCGGTCTGCCTGTACGTTGTGTTATCAGCCTCCGGCAGAACCACACTGAGGGAGGCAGATGCTATCCCTTTGTACATAGGAGGTCATGATATATGGCTGATAAAAGAGATTATTATGAGGTGCTTGGTGTCAACAAAGGTGCGACAGACGATGAAATCAAAAAAGCCTATCGCAAGCTGGCACGAAAGTACCATCCTGATTTGAATAAAGACAATCCGGAAGCAGCGGAAAAATTCAAGGAAATCGGCGAAGCCTATGAAATCCTGTCAGACAAGGACAAGCGGGCACGCTATGACCAGTTTGGTTTCGCAGGTGTAGACCCGAATTATGGTGCCGGTCAGGGCGGCGGCTTCGGCGGCGGATTTGGCTTTGAGGACGTTGACCTGGGTGATATTTTCGGCAGCTTCTTTGGCGGCGGTTTTGGCGGCGGCGGTTCCCGTACCAATCGTGCCAATGCACCGCGGCAGGGTGAATCCATCCGCCGTACTGTGATGCTGAGCTTTGAAGAAGCCGCTTTCGGCTGTGAAAAGGAAATCGAAATCGAACGTGTGGAGCAGTGTACCGAATGCGGCGGCACCGGTGCAGAAAAGGGCTATAC
>CAMBYS010000152.1 GCA_945872165.1 uncultured Clostridia bacterium
AATGAGGGAAAAGGAAGGTGATTGTCAAGAGGAAACCTTGGTGTCCTCTTGACAGTAAGAAGAACATTTACCTGCGCATAAAATCTCAGTGAGGAGCAGTTTCATTTTGATTTTTGCATCAAGAAGCAGACAACAGGATATTTGTATCAAGGAGTATTTCCCATGGAGCGTATTGCCCAGCTTATCACAGATTTAACTGAATATGACACCATACTGGACAGCGTCCGAAACCGGAAAACACCGGTGGAGGTCACCGGTCTGTCTCCCATCCATAAGGCAAATCTGACTGCCGCACTGGCAGGACAATTGCACCGGCAGGCAGTGGTGATCTGTCCGGATGAACTGGCCTGTGACCGTATGGCACGGGATCTGGAAGCCTTTTCTGACCGTGCCGTTGCGATTTTACCCACAAGAGAATTTATTTTCCATAACATGGAATCCTCATCCCGTGAATATGAACACAAGCGGATTTCTGTGCTGTGTGATCTGGCAGCAGGCAAAAAAACAGTGGTCACCACCATTCCTGCCCTGCTGATGGCTGCCATGCCGCCGGAACAGCTGAAACAGGCTACGTTTACCATTGATTTCAATGGGGAATATGATACCGATGAACTGGTAAAACAGCTGGTACTGGCAGGCTATCGCCGGTGCATGCAGGTGGAAGGTGAAGGACAATTTTCCCTGCGCGGCGGCATTTTGGATATTTTCGTTCCCGGTGAGGGCAATCCGGTGCGCATTGAATTTTTCGGTACCGAAGTGGATACCATGTCCTATTTTGACATCGGTTCCCAGCGGCGTACCCGTTCTCTGGAAAAGCTGGTCTGTCTGCCCAATATGGAGGTTTTGCCTACCCTGGCACCGGATGGCGTGGATGGACTGAGTGCACGCATTGAGAAAATGATTGCTTCCCGCAGCAAAAAGCATCCGGATCTGGACCGCAATCTCCGGCGGGATATCGAACGCCTGCGCAATGATGGTATTTTCCCGGCAGCGGACAAATATCTGCCCTATATCTATCCCGAATTATCCTGTGCAGCGGATTATATTCCGGAAGATGCCATGGTCTTTGTGGATGATTTCCGTGGGGCACGGGAAGCTGCCCGGGTGTTTGACCTGCGGATGAAGGAAGATATTGAAGCCCTGCTGGAACGGGGACAGCTGTATGGCAAACAGGCGGTATATCATAAAACCCTGCCGGAAGCTATGGAAACCCTGGCTCAGCATCCCATGGTATATCTGGAAACCTTCCTCAGCTCGGTACCGGAATGTCCGCCCAAAGCCATAGCAGATATCATGGCAAAACAGCTGCCGCCTTATTCCGGCAATGTTGCCGCAGCCGCTTCGGATATTCGTGCTTATCAGGACATGGATTATCGTGTGATTGTGCTGTGTTCCGGTGAAATGCGGCGTACAACCATGAAGGAAATGCTGGAGGAACAGGGTGTTTCCGCAAGGGTAACCGACCGTCTGCCGGCACCCGGACGGGTGAGCATTCTGGATGGCAGCCTGTCTGCCGGCATGGAATATCCTGCCCTGAAAACCGCCGTGCTCACCGAAGGGCAAATGCTGGCAGCACGCAAAAAATCCAAGGAAAAAAAGAAAAAATCCAACCGGGATCATGTGCGCAGTTATGCCGACCTGACCCCCGGTGATCTGGTTGTTCATGAACATCATGGCATTGGCCGGTTTGTGGGCATGGAACGCATGCGGGTTGAAGGCACGTATCAGGACTTTGTCAAAATTGCCTTTGCCGGTACGGATTTTCTGTATGTGCCTGCCACCAATCTGGATTTGATTTCCAAATATATCGGTGCAGGCAGTGATGCAGCGGAAACCGGACGGGTGAAGCTGAATAAGCTGGGCGGTACGGAATGGCAGAAAACACGGTATAAGGCAAAAACAGCAGTCAAGGAGCTGGCAAGTCAGCTGATTGCTCTGTATGCGGAACGGGAACGCAAAAAAGGCTTTGCTTTCCCCAAGGATGACAGCTGGCAGCATGAATTTGAAGCGGCTTTTGAATATGAAGAAACCGAAGATCAGCTGCGCTGTGTGGAAGAAATCAAAAAAGACATGGAATCTGACCGTCCTATGGATCGGCTGCTGTGCGGTGATGTAGGCTTTGGCAAGACAGAAGTTGCCCTGCGTGCCGTGATGAAATGTGTTCTTGGCGGCAAACAGGCAGCGATTCTGGTACCTACCACCGTACTGGCACGGCAGCATTATCTCACCTGTCTCAGCCGATTTTCCGGCTGGCCGGTAAAAATTGAAATGCTCAGCCGGTTTAAAACCGCGAAGGAACAGAAAATCATTCTGGAAAAGGTAAAACAGGGACAGATTGACCTGCTCATCGGCACCCATAAGCTGTTTAACAAGAACATGAAATTCAAGGATCTGGGCCTGCTGGTGGTGGATGAAGAACAGCGGTTTGGTGTTTCCCATAAGGAAAAATTAAAGGAAATGTCCCGACAGGTGGATGTACTCACTCTGTCCGCAACCCCGATTCCCCGTACGCTGAATATGGCATTGTCCGGTATCCGGGACATGTCCGTACTGGAGGAACCGCCCCAGGACCGGCATCCGGTACAGACCTATGTAATGGAATATGATACCGGTGTGGTAGCGGAAGCCATGCGGCGGGAATTTTACCGTGGCGGACAGACCTATTATCTGCACAATCAGGTGGAATCCATTGATACCTGTGCGGCAAAAATCAAGAAAATGCTGCCGGATGCGGAGGTTGCCGTAGCTCATGGCAAAATGAGCCAGCGGGAATTGTCCCGTATCATGACACGCATGAGTGATGGTGATATCGACATTTTAGTCTGTACCACCATCATTGAAACCGGTATTGATATTCCTAATGTGAATACCTTGATTATTGAAAATGCGGATAAAATGGGACTTTCTCAGCTGCATCAGCTGCGCGGACGTGTAGGACGTTCCGCACGGCATGCCTTTGCCTATTTTACCTTCCAGCGGGGCAAAACACTTTCAGATATTTCCCAAAAACGTCTGAGTGCAGTGCGGGAATTTGCGGAATTTGGATCCGGCTTTAAAATTGCCATGCGTGATCTGGAAATCCGTGGTGCAGGCAATGTACTGGGTGCGGAACAGTCCGGTCATCTGATGAATGTAGGTTATGACCTGTATCTGAAGCTGCTGGAGGAAGCCGTACTGGAAGAAAAGGGTGAAAAGCCCCATTCCAGCACGGATTGTACCATTGAACTGCTGGTCAATGCCAATCTGCCGGAGAAATATGTGGAGGATTCGGGACAGCGTGTGGATTTGTACCGCCGTATCGCGGCAATTCATACCGAAACCGACCGCACAGATCTGTTGGATGAGCTGATTGACCGTTTTGGCGAGCCTCCGGCATCTGCTGTGGCATTGTGTGATATTGCCTTGCTGCGAGCCAATGCTGCAGCACAGGGTGTGACAGAAATCAAGCAGCAGGATGGACGAATTTTGATGACCTGGAGCAAGGAGGATACGGATTTGCGGCGAATGGCAGCATTATGCGGTTCCAAACAATTCAAAGGACGTTTGCTGCTCAATGCAGGGGAACAGCCGTATCTTTCCCTGCGCATGAAGCCCAAGGAACGCCCGATGCAGTTGGCACGGGAATTGGTGCAAATCTATGCACAGACTGGAGAAAAGGCATAAGGGAGGCAGCTTCCCTCCCAGCCTTTTGCCAGGTTTTCCCGTGCCTAAAAATAGGCAGAAAATCCCGGGTCATATCCGGTTCCTTTGTGTACAGTGTAGAAAATTGCGAATAAAATGTTAAAAACACGTAAAATCCTTGAAATCGTCACATAAAAGTGTTATCTTTTGGAAAAGTAAAACAGGATGATGATTCAGGTCAGGAGGGGTTCGGCTGTGAATTTTATCTTACATATGAATACGGCGATTATTACCGTAATTTCCGTTTTATATATGTATCAGATGGTATATATCGGCATTGTTTTTATCGGCGAGCTGGTGCAGAAATACCGCAGGAAAAAACATGCGGGGGAACCGGTGAAACAGCATCGGTTTGCAGCATTGATTTCTGCCCGTAATGAATCCAATGTCATTGGACAGCTGCTGGATACCATCAATTCACAGAATTATCCATCTGAGCTGTTGGATGCCATTGTGATTGCGGATAATTGTACCGATGATACTGCACAGGTAGCCAGAGATCATGGTGCCATTGTGTATGAACGGTTCAATACCGAAGAAGTTGGCAAGGGATATGCATTGAATTATGCCTTCCAGCATATTGCAGAGGATATGGGCGACAGCTATTATGATGCCTATGTGATTATTGATGCAGATAATCTGCTGGATGAGAATTATTTTGCGGAAATGAACCGTACCTTCAGCAAGGGACATCGGATTATGACCAGTTACCGCAATTCCAAGAATTTTGGTACCAACTGGATTTCCGCCGGTTATTCCCTGTGGTTTATGCGTGAGGCAAAATTCCTCAACAATGCCCGTATGATGCTGGGTACCAGCTGTGCAGTTTCCGGCACCGGCTTCCTGGTTGCCAGTGAAGTCATTCGGGAACGGGGCGGCTGGAATTATCATCTGCTGACGGAGGATATTGAATTTACGGTAGATACTGTCATTCGCGGTGAAAATATCGGCTATTGCAGCGGTGCGATGCTGTATGATGAACAGCCCACGACCTTTGAACAGTCATGGACCCAGCGCATGCGGTGGGCCAAGGGCTTTTATCAGATTGTGGCACAATATGGCAGCCGGTTGAGCGGCGGTATTTTTACCAAGCATCGCATCAAGAAATTTGCCAGCTATGATTTGACCATGACGGTCATGCCGGCGATGCTGGTAACCATTGCAATCCTGGTCTGTGATCTGGTGATTCTGCTGATGGCAGCCTTTGGCTCTACCTATATGCCCCATCTGCTGCAGAGCATGCTGGAATCCCTGCTGTTCTGGATTGCGGGTTATTACAGTTCCTTGTTCTTTATGGGTGCAGTCACCATGATTACGGAACATAAAAAAATTCGCAATTGTCCGCTCTGGAAGCGGGTATTGTATACCTTTACCTTCCCATTGTTCCAGCTGACCTATCTGCCGATTGCTGTCGCAGCGCTGTTCCGCAAGGTGGAATGGAAGCCCATCCGGCATGAGGTTGCCAAATCCCTGGATGAGGTGCGGTGATAACAAAAGAGTTAAGAACCGGTATATGTGCCGGTTCTTTTTTTCTTCATGAGATAGCATGTGGTGTGAACACTTGGTTCTGCTGTCAAGAGGACACCAAGGTTTCCTCTTGACAATCACCTTCCTTTTCCCTCATT
>CAMBYS010000153.1 GCA_945872165.1 uncultured Clostridia bacterium
AGCCGGTTATGATCGGTGTTACACCGCTATACGATGCAGAAAGGGACAGCTTATGGATGGTTCCGGGCTATCTGGATGGAATTATGCAGGCAGGCGCAGTGCCCATTGTCCTGCCGCTGACACATGATGTCAAACAGCTTCGCGCTTTGTTTGATTGTGTGGATGGTATTTTGTTTACCGGTGGACAGGATGTCAATCCGGCTTGCTATGGGGAAAAACAGACTGCCATGTGCGGGGAAATCTGTGAGGAACGGGATCGCATGGAGGAGGTATTGCTGCAGCTGTGCCGCATCAAGCGGAAGCCTGCCTATGGCATCTGCCGCGGCATTCAGTTTTTCAATGCGATTCTGGGAGGAACCTTGTATCAGGATCTGTCTCAGGAATTTCCGGGAGAGGTGGAGCACCATATGGCACCGCCTTATGACCGGGCAGTACACAATGTGACTGTGGATGAGGACAGTCTGCTGTACCGCATTATTGGCAAGCATGTGCTGGGTGTCAACAGTTACCATCATCAGGGTGTCCGGGAGCCGGCACCATGCCTGACAATCAGTGCTTGGGCACCGGATGGACTGCCGGAAGCGGTGGAAGACAGACGGCATCCCTTTTTCCTTGCCACCCAATGGCATCCGGAATTCTTTTGGGAGAAGGATGAAGCGAGCCGGAAAATTTTTGATGCCTTTGTGCAAGCCTGCCGGGAAAACAGAAATGCATTGGGTTCTGCGCTGGAATGTGATATACTGTAAACAGGACTTTAGCAGAACGGAGGGAGATGCCAGATGCA
Organism: uncultured Clostridia bacterium; assembly: GCA_945872165.1. Classification (GTDB taxonomy): domain Bacteria; phylum Bacillota; class Clostridia; order Oscillospirales; family Butyricicoccaceae; genus Butyricicoccus_A. The sequence continues at coordinate 785 of CAMBYS010000153.1, forward strand.
GCTGCAGCGCATTCGGCTGATTTATTTCAGTGCAACTGATACAACCAAAACAACCGTAAGACGGATAGGACAGATGCTGTCACAACAGCTTTCGATTCCGGTACAGGAGGAGGATTTCACCCTTCCGGCGGCGCGGGAGCAGGACATCATCTGTACAGAAGAGGAGCTGGCAGTCATTGGTGTACCGGTCTATGCAGGACGCATACCGAACAAGCTGCTGCCCTATGTGTCCGGACGGATTCATGGCAGCCGGACTCCCGCGGTGCCGGTGGTGCTGTTCGGCAACCGGGCCTATGATGACGCATTGATTGAACTGCGGGATGTGATGCAGGGCAATGGCTTCCGCTGTATTGCAGGAGCCGCATTTGTAGGTGAGCATTCCTTTTCCGATACACTGGGAGCCGGACGTCCGGATGAAGAGGATCTGCTGGCGGCAGACCAGTTTGCCAAGCGTGTGGCACAGCTGATAAGCCGGATGGAGATCTTGCCGGAGAAGCCGGTGGAGGTAAAGGGAAATCCGGAGCTTCGTCCCTACTATGCACCGAAAAATGCCCGGGAATATTTAAAGGTAAAGCCGGTTGTGGGAGATACCTGTATCAGCTGCGGCACCTGTGCCGCCCTGTGCCCCATGGGCTCCATTGATCCGCAGGATATCAAGAAGTATCTCGGACCATGTATCAAGTGCGGAGCATGCATCAAAAAATGTCCCCAGCATGCCCGGTCTTTTGATGATCCGGTTTATCTGCAGCACAAGCAGGAACTGGAAACCCAATTTACCCGTCGGGCAGAGGTGGAAGTCTTTTTGCCAGATGAATGACTAAAACAATGCGCTCCCTGTGCGGCTTTCGTATGGGGAGCTTGCTATATATGTTTTCATGGAATACTTTACACACATTTTACGTTGTGGGAAGAAAAAATCTGCTATAATGAATCAAGATAGCATTTCATAGAAGCTGAAAGGAGAATGTTACATGGACAAGCTGTCCATTTATGTTGTAGAAGATGATGAAAGCATCCGCACAATGGTAGTATATGCACTCAATGGCAGCGGATATGAAGCACGGGGCTTTCCGGATAACCGGTCCTTTTATACCGCACTCGATCAGACATTGCCAGATATGGTTTTATTGGATATCATGCTGCCGGGTGAGGATGGACTTTCGATTTTAAAGCATATCCGAACTGCACCTCGTACAGCCCAGCTGCCGGTTATTATGCTGACAGCTAAATCTGCGGAAATTGACAAGGTGCGTGGATTGGATTTGGGTGCGGATGATTATGTTTCCAAGCCCTTTGGCATTCTGGAGCTGTTGTCCCGTATTCGTGCGGTAGCACGCCGCACTGTGGAATCTGGCAGAAAATCCCCAGAGGAGCAGGATGGCATCTATGAATACCGCAATATCCGTATGGATGAAGGAAGCCATACCCTCACGGTAGACGGGCAGGAGGTTACCCTGACGCGGAAGGAATTCCAGCTGCTGGGTGATTTGCTGCGCAATCAGGGCCGTGTGCTGACACGGGATCAGATTATGGAGCAGGTATGGGGCTTTGATTACGGCGGTGCCACCCGAACCGTGGATATTCATATCAATACCCTGCGCAAGAAAATCGGAGATGATGGAAGCATCATTCAGACCGTCCGCGGCGTAGGCTATAAAATTGACAGAGAGGGCGGACGATGAAACGACGGATTTATTGGGTGATGCTGCTGCTCAGTGCCGTGGGCGTTGTGTGTGCCAGTATTTTGACCCTGGGCGTCACAGCCAGTCAGTCCATGAAGGAAGCGGAAAAATCCGTCTGTCAGCTGACCGATTCCATCAGCACCAGCTATAATTATATGACGCTGGAGGAATATAAGGATGTGCTGACCCATTTGGTGGACAATACCCGGGCAACACTGATTACAGAGGATGGAACCGTGTTGTTTGATTCCAATGCATCGGCGGCACAGATGGAAAACCATCTGGATCGCCCGGAAATTCAGGATGCACTGAAAACAGGTACCGGTGAGGATGCCAGAAAGTCCTCTACCACACAAATTCAGACATATTATTATGCGGTGCGTTTATCGGACAATTGTGTCCTCCGTCTGGCACGGCAGTATTCCAGCCTGCACAGCATGGTGCTCAGCTCGATTCCCGGCATTATCGTGGTGATGGTGGTGCTGTTTGGACTTGCTTTTCTGCTCTCCCGCAGACTGACCATGTGGATGATGCGTCCGGTGGAGCAGGCAGTGCGTGCACTGGATCAGGCAGGCATGAACAGTGAGCCCTATGCGGAGCTGAAGCCCTTTTTCTCCCATATCCGGGAGCAGGATCAGCAGATTCATGACCAGGAGGAAATTCTGCGGCAGGAACGGGAAACTCTGGGTATCATTGCCAATAACATGCGGGAAGGCCTGCTGTTAATTTCCAAAAGCGGTGATGTGATTTCGATTAATCCCAGTGCCATCCGCATGCTGACCGGACGGGAAGCCGGACCGGTGGAATTTGTCGGACGGAATTATCTGATCGTCAACCGGACACAGGAAATGCATGCCTGTGTCAAGGCTGCTCTGGCAGGAGAAAGTGAAGACGCAGAGTTTTCCATGTACGGCAGGGTATACCATGTTTATGCCAGCCCGATGGTTCGCCTGGCAGAGGTGCAGGGTGCGGTTGTTATTGTGCTGGATGAAACGCAGCAGCGCATGGCAGAGCGCAGCCGGCAGGAATTTTCCGCCAATGTATCCCATGAGCTCAAAACCCCGCTGACCTCCATTTCCGGCTATGCGGAGATGATGGAAAACGGCATGGTGGCAAGCATGGAGGACATCCGTACCTTTTCCGGCAGCATTCATAAAGAGGCGCTGCGGCTGATCGCCCTGATTGAGGACATCATCCGTCTGTCCCGCATCGAAGAGGAACCGCGGCAGGAAAATCTGCTGGAACCGGTGAAGATGGATGATCTGTGCGGGGCAGTGCTGGAGTCATTGGAACCAGTGGCACAGAAAGCCGGTGTTACCATGAAGCTGGAGGGCAATGTTCCCGCCGTTCTGGGTGAGGATTCCATGCTCAGTGAAATGGTATATAACCTGTGTGAAAACGCCATTAAATACAACCGCCCCGGCGGTTCGGTCTGGGTCCGCCTGGAGGAACAGGCAGAGGAGATTTGCCTGACCGTAAAGGATAACGGCATTGGCATCCCGGAGGATTCCCAGCTGCGGGTATTTGAACGGTTTTACCGGGTAGACAAAAGCCGTTCCAAACAAATCGGCGGCACCGGACTGGGGCTTTCCATTGTCAAGCATGTGGTGGAGTTCCATCAGGGACGTGTGGAGCTGGAAAGTGCTTTGGGCGCCGGAACAGAAATCCATGTATTTCTTCCCAAACAGGCATAATGACGGTAATCCTCCGGCTGATGAGCCGGGGGATTTTTTTGCGCGGGCAGCAAAAATCCATGAAAAAACAGAAGAAATTTGTCTCAGTTGAGAATTTTGCGGGAAACCGTTTGCAATCTGGACGGCAATCATGTATGATATAGAATGACATAGAACGAGAGCGGAAGAAGCATGCTCTGGTTTGACGAAAAAAGAAAACAGATCGCACATGGAGGAATCAATTCAATGGATACACCGAAGTATAAGCGTGTTCTCATTAAAATCAGCGGTGAAGCACTGGCTGGTGACAAAAAGTTCGGACTGAATTTTGACGTAATCGGCCCGGTTTGTGACGTAATCAAAAAGTGCGTTGATATTGGTACACAGGTCGGCGTTGTTGTCGGCGGCGGTAACTTCTGGCGTGGTGTCAAGGATGGCGGCGGTAAGATGGAGCGTACCCGTGCAGACTATATGGGCATGCTGGCAACCACCATCAATTCTCTGGCCCTGCAGGATGCGCTGGAGCAGCGCGGTGTGGATGTCCGTGTACAGACCGCCATTGAAATGCGCCAGATTGCAGAGCCGTATATCCGCAATAAGGCAACCCGCCATTTGGAAAAGGGTCGTGTTGTGATCTTTGGCTGCGGCATCGGCAGCCCGTATTTTTCCACCGATACAGCAGCAGCGCTGCGTGCGGCAGAAATCAATGCGGATATCATCCTGCTGGCAAAGAACATTGACGGTGTATATGATTCTGACCCGGCAATCAATCCGGAGGCAAAGAAGTATGATGCTCTGTCCTATATGGATGTGCTGAAGGAGCGTCTGGCAGTTATGGATACCACCGCCACCAGCCTGTCCATGGACAACAGCATTCCGGTACTGGTGTTCGCCCTGAAGGATCCGGAGAACATCTACCATGCCGTAATGGGTGAAAAGATCGGCACACTGGTAGAGATGCAGTAAGAAATTCCCAAATGTAGAGAGGAGAAATAGATATGAAACCCGATTTAAAACCCTATGAGACCAAGATGATGAAGACACTGGATGTGCTGGCAGAAAATCTGGCAGGTATCCGTGCAGGACGCGCAAATGCAAGTGTCCTGAACAAGATTTCCGTTGATTACTATGGAACGGCAAGCCCGATTTCCCAGGTG
>CAMBYS010000154.1 GCA_945872165.1 uncultured Clostridia bacterium
CCCCTATAGACGATTAAAGAAATAACCGCTTAGTTTGGTCGCTAGGGCGGTTATTTCTTTTTGTTCTGAAAAAACAGAGCAATTAACATGATAAGCATGGAATCGGACACAGGTTCTGCCATCAAGGAGGACACGACGGCAGGAAGTTAAAAATCTTGTCTTTTTTGTATAACTTTCCGATAAACAATTGGAACTTCTGCCGGTTTGATGTATAATGGAAATAACCATGGAACGGCATGCAGATGGGGAACTGCCTCCGGTGGGAAAACCGGAAGCAATTCCCGTATGCGAAAGGCGTGAGCCAGCCGGCAGGGGCGCTGCCCCGCGGGTTTTGACAAGCAGCGCTGTTTTCCGCCTGTTCCAGCATATGACACAGGGGAAGTTTGTGTGTTTCATTCCCATAAGGAAAGGAAAGAGGTTTTATGATTAAATTATCTCCGTCGATTCTGTCCGCTGACTTTGCCAACCTGCAGCGGGATATCGCTGTTGCAGTGGATGCAGGTGCAGAATATGTTCATGTTGACTGCATGGATGGTCGTTTTGTACCGAATCTGACCATCGGTGCACCGGTTGTCAAGGCACTGCGCAAGGCAACAGATGCAACACTGGATGTACATCTGATGATTGCCAATCCGGATCAGTATCTGGATGATTTCATCAAGGCAGGATCGGATATCATTACTGTACATTATGAGTCCAATGGTGATACTCTGGAGCAGGTACGCAAGATCAAGGCTGCCGGTATTCGTGCCTGTGTATCCATTAAGCCGGGTACACCTGCAGATGTACTGCTGCCGCTGCTGCCGGAGCTGGATATGGTTCTGATTATGACCGTAGAGCCGGGCTTTGGCGGTCAGGGTTATATTGATGCCTGCACCGATAAAATTCGCCAGATTCGTAAGGCCATTGATGAAAATGGCTACAAGTGCGAGCTGGAAATTGACGGCGGTGCAAAGCTGACCAATACCCCGGATATTGTGGCTGCCGGTGCCAATGTCATCGTAGCAGGTTCTGCTGTTTTCGGCGGCGATATTGCCGGAAACGTCAAGGGCTTCAAGAAGATTTTCGACGAATTTGAAAACAATTATTTCGCATTCTGATTGGTTTGACCAGAATAAAGACCTGCCGGTTTGGCAGGTCTTTGCTTAGAATAAGAAGGACCCCCTTGAAGCTAGCACCTTCCCGGGGGTCTTTCTTTGCGCTCTGAATGGACACAAAATTCTTTCTGTATATTCATTATATCGCTGAAGTATAAAAATGTCAATCAGGAAAAGGAACATGCAAATTGGACAGAAAACCCCCGGAAGCTGGCAACTTCCAGGGGTTAGATTTTTGAGATTTTGTTATATCAGTGAATATCAGATCTTATTCAACGGTTACGGACTTTGCCAGGTTTCTCGGCTTATCTACATCGCAGCCCAGTTCAATGGCGGTGTAGTAAGCAAACAGCTGCATCGGGATAACCGTCAGCGTAGAGGTGAACAGATCCGAAGTATTCGGAATATAGAATACCTGATCCGCAACGCTTTCTACATCGGTACAGCCTTCGCGCACAATGGCAACCACATAAGCGCCGCGGGCCTTGACTTCCTTTACATTGCTGATAAGCTTTTCATACAGCGGCTTCTGGGTTGCGACAGCAACAACCAGAGTACCTTCCTCAATCAGGGAAATGGTGCCATGCTTCAGCTCGCCGGCAGCATAAGCTTCGGAATGAACATAGGAAATTTCCTTCAGCTTCAGGGAGCTTTCCAGAGAAGCACCGTAGTCAATGCCGCGGCCAATGATGAATACATTGTTGCGGGTTTTTTCGGTGCCACGGGACTGATGATCCTTCGCCAGCTGCTTCAAAGCTTCCTCATCCTGGAACAGGCTTTCCAGCTGATCCGGCAGTGCTTCCAGATCATGCAGCAGCTTTTCTGCCAGCTTTGCCGGAACGGTATCACGGATCATGCCGAACTTCAGTGCCACCAGATACAGCACAGCCAGCTGTGTCGTATAGCCCTTGGTAGTAGCAACGGCAATTTCCGGACCAGCCATGGTATACAGCACATCATCACTTTCACGGGCAATGGAGCTGCCGACTGCATTGACAATGGACAGTACATGCACATTGTTTGCTCTTGCTTCGCGCAGGGCAGCCAGAGTATCCGCAGTTTCACCGGACTGGCTGATGGTAATGCACAGGTCATTGGGCTTGAGAATCGGACGGCGGTAACGGAATTCCGATGCCAGATCCACTTCTACCGGAATACGGGTCAGCTCTTCAATGACATATTTGCCTACCATTGCCGCATGCCATGCGGAGCCGCAGGCTACAATATGGATACGTCCCATATTTCTGATCTGTTCCTCAGTCAGACGGATTTTATCCAGCTGGATTTCACCGTTCTGGATACGGGAGCCGATGCAGGTGCGCAGGGCATTGGGCTGTTCCTTGATTTCCTTCATCATGAAGTAATCATAGCCGCCCTTTTCTGCTGCGGAAATATCATAATCAACGGTATATACATCGTGATGAACCGGATTGCGGTCCAAATCCACCAGTTCTACGGAATCTGCCTTAATGATGGCAATTTCGTTGTCATTCAGCAGATAATAGTTACGGGTATGGTCGAGTACCGCAGGGATATCCGACGCAATATAGTTTTCATGCTCACCCAGACCGATAATCATCGGGCTGTCCTTACGGACGGCCAGCAGCGTATCCGGATAATCCTTACACAGAATACCCAGTGCATAGGAGCCGCGGAGTTTTCCCACAACCCGAATCAGTGTGCCAACCAGATCGCCGTCATACAGCTTATCAAACAGCTGTGCCACAACTTCTGTATCAGTTTCCGAACGGAATACAATACCCTCTGCCTGCAGCTCTTCCTTCAGCGGGATATAATTTTCAATGATACCGTTGTGTACCACGGTAATACGTCCCGTCATACTGGAATGGGGATGGGAGTTGATGTCATTCGGTGCGCCGTGGGTTGCCCAACGGGTATGGCCAATACCCAGTGTACCCGGGATGCCGCCTGCTGCATCTACCTTTTCCCGCAGGGTAGCCAGACGGCCCTGAGATTTCATGATACGAACCTTATCGGAAAATACTGCAATACCGGCAGAGTCATAGCCGCGGTATTCAAGCTTCTGGAGACCTTCCAGAAGGAACGGAGCAGCCGGCTGATAACCGGCATAGCCAACAATTCCACACATGATCGTTTACCTCCGAGGTATAAAAATTTTTTTACAGCACAGGAGGATTCCTTTTGTACCGCAGTCACCTGCGGGGTTTGTGGAACCTCATAACATCCGTGTGCCGCGGATGGGAAGCATCCGCCGAATTTTCGATGACTTCCACCTCGTCAACTACCCTGCATGGCAGCTCTGGCGCTTGTTTCCGGCCGACAGAAACAGGTTTTCCTGCTGTCGGAATGATGTCGCTGAATGCAGCAGCGTCGGGAATAACAGTTCCCTGTTTACCGCATATTATATCATGTTATGCTTGGAATAGAAAGGGCAATCATAGCTAATTTCCGGTATTTTCGGAGTTTTAAGTTGTAAATTTTTTATGCAGAACAGGCATAAAGGTAAAAATGTCAGTTTATGTTCCTGCCATTGTCCGGGACAGGGATACGCTATTGACTTTTTTGCGGCGGCGGTATACAGTGAAAAGGTAAGAAAATCTGACAAAATCTGATACAACGAAAGGATGGAACCATTTGAGTATCATACATGTTCTTTCCGGACCGGTGATTGGTGCCGTGATTGGCTACTGTACCAATTATATTGCTGTAAAAATGCTGTTTCGCCCCCTGCGTCCGGTGCATCTGTTTGGCAGACAGCTGCCCTTTACCCCGGGCATCATCCCAAAGGGACAGGCACGTCTGGCCAGAGCCATTGGCGGTGTGGTAGGAGATACTCTGCTGACGGAAGAAGATCTGCAGCAGATGCTGCTGACAGAGGAAGTACAGAACCAGCTGCGCATCAGCCTGGACAATCTGCTGCGGGAAAAGGAAGAAGTTTCCCTGAAGGAGCTGTGCCTGCGGTTTACCGATGAAACAGGTTATGAAACCGGACGGGCAGTGATGCAGGAAAAGCTGACAGATGTGGTGGCAGACCGGGTGCTGGATATGGGTCTGGGAGAAATCATTTCTCAAAAGGTGCTGGAGGCAGTCCGGCAGAAGGTATCCGGCTCTCTGCTGGGCATGATGATCAGCGGCGATATGCTGGACAGCTTTGCCGAACCCATCCGCAGCAGTGTGGACCGGTATCTGGAGGGCAATGTGGGCGCTCTGCTGGCACCTCAGGTATCCCGTCTGTGGAGTGAAACCGAAGAAAAGCATCTTGGCGAGGTAGACCAGAGCCTGCGGGAAGCCAACATTGATCTGACAGAGATCGTCATGCAGGGCTATGAAAAGCTGGTGGCAGCCAAAGCGGCAGATCTGCTGGGCATGCTGCATCTGGGAAACGTGGCAGAGGACAAGGTTATGTCACTGGAACCGGAGGAGCTGGAAAAGCTGGTCATGTCTGTGATGAAAAAGGAGTTGGGTGCGGTCATCAATCTGGGCGCATTGGTAGGCTTCCTGATTGGCCTGCTCAATCTGATTTTTTAACAAACAGGAGGACAATCTATGTATCAGGAAGAATTACGGGGCAGAGCGGTGCTGATCTGGCTGGATGACAATGCACCGGTACTGAAAACCGAATATCTGGAAGAAATGATGCTGCAGGCACCCCAGGCGACATTGGAACAGACAGCCCGGTCCGTTGCCCGGCAGTTTGGACTGCAGGGGACCAATTGGACGCTGTGCACCTGTTCCTTCGGCAAGGAAGGTGCCCAGACCCATCCCATTTCCGATGCCCTGTGTCTGGGTGAGCTGCGTCTGCCGCTGACACTGGCACTGGTAGATGATGAGGAAATGAAAAAACGCTGCCATGCACTGAAGCATGAACCGGAGGAAGCATATGAAGTCCTTTGAGCTGCACATTCCGGCATTATCCAAGCCGGAAAATCAGCCGAACTGGCTGCGCCATCTGCGCACCATCAACCATCACCGGATGCTGGTATGCCAGCACTGTTTCCGGGTGGGATTGTACCGGCAGGGATTGATGCATGACCTGTCCAAATACAATCCGGTGGAATTTATGACGGGTGTACGGTATTTCCAGGGCTACCGCAGCCCCAATACGGCAGAACGTCTGGATAAGGGCTACAGCAGTGCCTGGCTGCATCATAAAGGGCGCAATAAGCATCATCTGGAGTATTGGATTGATTAT
>CAMBYS010000155.1 GCA_945872165.1 uncultured Clostridia bacterium
TGGGGGTTCGGTTTATCTCCGTCACAGACAACATCGACAGCTATCAGCAGGCATATGACCTGATTCTTCCGATCAAAAATCTGTTCAATGAACAGTATGCAAGAGATATTTCCCAAAAAGTATATACAGCAATGAAAACCAAACAACAGGCAGGAGAGTTTATTGGAGCATTTGCGAGCTATGGCTATAAAAAATCTCCAACCAACAAAAATAAGCTGGTGATTGACGAACCGGCGGCAGAGGTTGTCCGACGGATATTTTCCATGTATCTGGAGGGATATGGAAAGCGAACGATTGCAAGCTGTCTGAATGCGGAAAATATTCCCTGCCCGTCTGAATACAAACGGTTAAATGGTGAAAACTACTCGAACTGCCACCGATTAGATTCGACCACCTACTGGACCTATTCGACGATCCATACAATCCTTCAACGGGAGATGTATACGGGCTGTATGGTACAAGGAAAGATACATCAGCAGATGAAAGGAAAAGCGCATCCCGTGCCACAGAAAGATTGGATCATTGTACCGGATACACATGATGCGATCATTGATAAAGACACATGGAATAAGGTACAGCATTTGTTACAGCGTCAACACAGAGATTTGGGATTAACCAAGAACAACAGCATCTTTGCTGGATTTCTAAAGTGCGGCGATTGTGGACGTGCAATGGCAAAAAAGTCATTCCGGCGCAAGTCTGGTGTAGAATATTATTTCTATTGTGGAACGTATCAGCGACACGGAAAGAAGTATTGTACACCGCATACCATTCCGTCCCGTGTGCTGGAGCAGATTGTATTGCAGGATCTGAAAGTGATTGTCCGGAATATTGACAATTTACAGAAAATCGTGGAGGATCAGACAAAACAATTTGCTGTGAAAAAGAACTCATATGAAAAGCAGCTTGCTCAACTGGAGCGTGAGCTGCAGCGGTTGAAAGTGCAGAAAAAATCTGTGTATCGAGATTACAAGGAAGATTTGATTTCCCGAGAAGAGTTTGTGGAATACCATGCGGACTATCAGGAAAAAGAAAATCACCTGCAAAAGAAAATCGAGCTGTTGGAACATGTTCAGGATAAAGAGCCAAAGTATGTGTTTTTGGAAAATCCATGGATACGGCGTCTGCTGGAATTGCGGGATATAGAGGCTTTAGACCGAGATATTGTGTTGGAAATGATTGATAGCATTATCGTCTATGAAAACCATAGAATTGTCATCCGATATCATTTTTCCGATGATTTGGAAAGCCTGTTGCCGCAATACTATGCAGAGGAGCAAAAGGACGGCATATCGTCATAACAAGCGGATGTTTCATGGTTCCGCATCCTACCATTTGCCTGGGGAAATGAGGACACACAGCAGCTGATTGATATTTTGGAAAAGGACGATATTACAGCAACTTTTTTTGTGGTAGGCGAATGGGTGGATAAATATCCGGAGTCCGTCAAGGCGTTATCGGATGCCGGTCATGAAGTGATGAATCATTCCTCGACTCATCCCCACATGACAGAACTGTCAGCAGACCAGATGATTGCGGAGGTACAGGACTGCAACAAAAAAATTGAAGCGGTTACCGGCGTATGTCCCACACTGTTCCGTCCGCCCTATGGGGATTACAATGACACCGTAGTGTCCACCATGCGTTCCATTGGTATGTATACCATTCAGTGGGATGTGGATTCATTGGACTGGAAGGATCCGCCGGCCTGTGATATTGTCAGCCGTGTGGTCAATAACGCCCAGAACGGCAGTATTATTTTGTTCCATAATGCTGCAACCAACACACCGGAGGCCTTGCCGGATGTGATCAAAGGACTTAAGGAGAAGGGATTTACTTTCCAGCCGGTTTCCAAGCTGATTTATAAAGACAACTTTACCATGGATCATACCGGCAAACAGATTCCCTCAACGGTATCTGTTTCATAAAAAAATCCCCTGCCATCCGGCAGGGGATTGGAACATGGCGGGGATTAAGGTTCACTTACAGCGGAGAGATTACAGGTAATTTTATCCAGCAGATTTGCCAGCTGCTGGATTTCTTCTGCAGTCAGACCGGCATGCAGCTCCTGGGATACCTGCAGGAAGGATTGTGCAATGCATTCCTGCAGGGCAATGCCTTTTTCTGTCAGGCAGAGCAGATAACTGCGCGCATCAGAACGATCCGGCAGGCGGCGGATCAGATGTTTATTTACCATGGTTTTCATCAGACTGGTAACAGAAGGATTGCTGATGCCCAGATACAGCTCCAGCTTTTTCTGGTTGATATGCTCCATACGATGCAGGGAGAGATATTGCAGAATCAATGCCTGTTGGATGGTAAGACCATACTGCTTGAGTAAGTGGTTGGTACGAAGCACGGTCAGATGATCTGCCGTATGAAGCTTGATCATGGCATTCTGCAGCGCGAGATTTCTGGCAGAAATCACGTGAACCCCCTCCTTCTATATGAAACATATCATCGAACAAGTAATGTTATTTTTAGTATAGTGAAAACAACAGAAGATGTCAAACCATGAAATGCAGTATTTTTGAAAAAATTCAATTTGGAATCCTTGTCCTTTTTCAGAGGGTACGATATAATAGAAACAGCTATAGAAAAGATACAACCCCACATGAAACGTAAAGGAGCATGATATGAGACTGAACAAAGAAGATACCATGGTATTGGTGATTGATTATCAGGAAAAACTGATGCCGGCAATGCATAATAAGGACGAATTTATCCCGCGTACCTGCATGCTGCTGAAGGGTCTGAAAGCACTGGATATTACAGCAATTGCATCTGAGCAGTATCCCAAGGGATTGGGCAGCACAGTACCGGAAATCAAGGAAGCGCTGGGTATAGCACCCTATCTGCCCAAGAATACTTTCAGCTGTATGGATGATGAAGGCATTCGTGCTGCAGTAGAGGCAAGTGGCTGCAATACAGTGCTGATCTGTGGTGCAGAACTGCATATCTGTGTATTGCAGACAGCAATGGATCTGGTAGCAGCAGGCAAAACAGTTGCGATTGTGGAAGATTGTGTTGGTTCCCGTACCGCTCATGATATGCAGATTGGCCTGATTCGTGCACAGCAGGAAGGCATTTTGCTGACAACAGCAGAAGCAATTCTGTTTGAACTGCAGAAGGTTGGTTCCGGTCCGGTCTTTAAGACGATTTCCAAATTGGTAAAATAAAAAATTGGTAAAATAAAAATGCACAAAAAATGAACGCGGAATAAAACAGTTTCCGTTATCTTTTTCTTATTTGTAACATCGGTACAGCAAAACCACGCAAAATCAACTCAAAATCCGTCAGAAAACACATATACAAGTTATAGATTTGATGTTATAATGACACCGTAAAAAACAAGACAACTTTGTAGGAAACAAAGTTTTTGGATATTTTTTTTGAGGTGAAATGCTATGCGTGACTGGTTAGTCGAATTGAGAAAAAGTAAGGGTCTGACGCAGGAAGTTACTGCTCAGAAAGCTCATATCGCCCGCAGCTATTATACCCGTATTGAACTGGGTGATTATCGTCTCCCAGTTGGTACAGCAATGCGTATTGCGGAAGCTTTGGATTTTGACTGGGTTCGTTTTTATGAAACACTGGCTGACTCCAAGTAAGCGTTTATCAGACTGCATATAAAAATAATGATACCGGAATGGGTGATCCGTTCCGGTATTTTCTTTTGTATTTTTTTCAGATTAGCAATTTGGCGTGCATTTGTACGCGAGCTGAGGACACATAACATTTTTCTCTCTGTGAGACGTACAAATACAAAAAAATTCAAAAAATCTGTATTTTTTCTGGACAAAAGACGGGTTTTGCTTCATAATACTGTAGAAAGGCTGGAAGTACAACCCATGCAAAAGCAGGAGGGATGCCAGCATGATTTTATCTGAACCAAAGGAGAAACCCAATGAAATATATTATTATTCTGGGAGATGGCATGGCAGATGAGCCCATTGCCATGCTTGGCGGCAAGACGCCGCTGGAATATGCCAATACGCCTATGATGGATGAACTGGCACCGAAATCTGAAATTGCCATGGTACATACCATTCCGGATGGCATGAAGCCGGGCAGTGATACAGCAAATCTGGCTGTTATGGGCTATAATCCGAGAAAATATTATTCCGGACGTTCCCCGCTGGAGGCATTGAGCATTGGTGTGGACATGAAGCCGACAGATATTGCCCTGCGTACCAATATTGTGACCATTACGGAAGAGGATGTGCCCTTTGAACAGCGCACCATTCTGGACCACAGTTCCGGTGAAATTTCCACCGAGGATGCTGCTGTCCTGCTTGAAGCAGTAAAGAAGGAATTTGAGAATGATACCTATCATTTCTATGTTGGTACCAGCTACCGTCATCTGCTGATCTGGGACCATGGCGAAGTGGTCAGCCTTGCTCAGCCTCATGACCATCTGGGTGAGGTCATTGGGCCATACATGCCGGAGGATCCGGTGCTGCGGGATATGATGATTCGCAGCTATGATATCCTGAATGAGCATCCCATTAATGTGGAACGTGCGAAGAAGGGACTGAACAAGGCAAACTGTCTGTGGTTCTGGGGCGCAGGCACCCGTCCGGCATTGTCCTCCTTTAAGGAAAAGACCGGCAAATCCGGTGTCATGATTTCTGCTGTTGACCTGCTCAAGGGTATTGCTGTAGGCGCCGGCATGGATGTCATTGAAGTAGAAGGTGCAACAGGTTCCCTGCATACCAATTATGAAGGAAAGGCAAAGGCTGCGGTAAAGGCACTGCTGGATGGCAAGGATTTTGCCTATGTTCATGTGGAAGCACCGGATGAAATGGGTCATCAGGGCAGTGTGGAAAAGAAGGTAAAGTCGATTGAGAATCTGGACAGCCGTGTCATCCGTGTGGTTGTGGAGGAGATGAACAAGGCAGGTCAGGATTTCCGCATGCTGGTGATGCCGGATCATCCGACACCAATCCGCTGCCGTACGCATACCAGCGATTCGATTCCGTATATGCTGTATGACAGCACGAAGCCGCAGAATAATACAGGCATGCTGTACAATGAAGCAATGGCAAAGAGCACCGGCAAGCTGGTAGAGCACGGCTATGAGCTGATTGACCAGTTGCTGGGAGAATAAAATCACAGGCGAAAAAAAGGCTCCCTCAGATGAGGGAGCCTTTGCATTATACGGTTTTGTTTGATTGTTACAGTACAAGAGAAATCATTCGGATAAAAAGCCTCCCTCTTGGAGGGAGGTGGCATTTGCGTCAGCAAATGACGGAGGGAGT
>CAMBYS010000156.1 GCA_945872165.1 uncultured Clostridia bacterium
TGGGAACATGTGAAATTGCCGGACAGCGACAGGGCTGGAGAGGACGCACTTTCCTATTATTACATCGAAGGTGCGGAGCGGTTTTGCGTCACCCGTGGTGGTCCCAAGGGTGCAGTGGCCTGCACCCGCTACAATGGGGATTTCAGTGAGGTTGTTTGTACGTACAATGAAAAACCTTTTCTGATGCCACCCAAAACGATGGGGAGTCTTATGCGCATGCTTCCCATGCGGGAGATCTTTCAGCATTTCCAAACCGTATTCCTGCACGCGTCACAAATTGCCCTTCGGGGGAAGGGTATCCTTTTCACAGCACCCTCGGGTACGGGAAAAACCACCCAGGCAAAGCTGTGGAAGCAATATCGCGGTGCGGAAATCATCTGCAATGACCGTACGCTGACAAGAAAGCTGGACGGACTCTGGCACACCTATGGATATCCCATTGATGGCTCTGAGCCGGTGAGAAGTGAGAAAGTAAACAGACTTCGCTGTGTGGTGTTGTTAAGGCAGGGCTTAACCAATACCATACAGCCGCTTCCGCCGGCCAGAGCTGTCAGTTTGCTGATGCGGCAGGTAGTATTTGATACATGGAGCGGTACGGCACGTGCCACGGCTATGCAGCAGCTGCTGTCCCTTGTGGAGGATATTCCGGTATTTCTGCTGACCTGTACCCCGGATGAACGGGCTGTGGAAACACTGGAACAAAAGTTGAAGGAAATTGAGGGTTAAACGAAAATGACAAAGATTTCGGATAAATTGTGGAATCGTGCAGGAACGATGCGGGTACCGCTGACCGGTGCCTTTGAATTGCTTCCCATGTGCAATCTGAACTGCAAAATGTGTTATGTCCGCAAAAGTCCTGCGGAGGTAGAACAGCTGGGCGGTCTGATTCCGGCAGAGCAATGGCTGGACTGGGCTAGACAGGCACGGGATGCAGGGATGCTGTATCCATTGCTCACCGGCGGAGAACCCGTTGTCCGGCAGGATTTCTTTGAGATTTATGCAGGTATGCAGGAAATGGGCCTGCAGATCAGCATAAATTCCAATGGTACCCTGATTACAGAAGAAATAGCGAAATGGCTGGGAAAACACCGGCCGGTACGGATCAATATTACCCTGTATGGCGGCAGTGAACAGACCTATGAGAATCTTTGCGGTAATGGGGATGCATTCCGTCGGGTTCATCAGTCCGTGGAATGGCTTCGGCAATATGGCGTCCCGGTGAAATTCAATGCCAGCATTACACCGGAGAATGTCCATGATTTGACCGCTATGATGGAATTTGCAAAATCTGTGGGCAGTCCGATTCAGGTAGCGACTTATATGTTCCCGCCTGTTCGCAGGGATGAACGTATGATTGGTCAGAACCATCGGCTTTCCCCGGAGGAAGCCGGACATGCCCGGGTGGAAGCGGATTGGCTGCAAAGTGAACCGGAATGGTTTATGGGACAGGCGGCACGATATCGCACCTTTGTACCGCTGGAGGAGGCTTTACAGCAGGCAAAGGAAACAGGGGAACCGAAGGAGATGGGCTGCCGTGCCGGACGATGCTCCTTCTGGCTGGACTGGCAGGGCAATATTGCCAA
Organism: uncultured Clostridia bacterium; assembly: GCA_945872165.1. GTDB lineage: Bacteria > Bacillota > Clostridia > Oscillospirales > Butyricicoccaceae > Butyricicoccus_A. Next base: position 1,584 of record CAMBYS010000156.1, read on the forward strand.
CTGTGGCATGTATCCCTCTGTCAGATTCCCTATGGAAGGCCAGAACTTTGCGGATGCATGGAAACAGGTCGTAGACCAGACGGAAGCGGTTCGGTATGCCTCTGTTTGTACCACCTGTCCGAATTATCGTCTGTGCCATCCCTGTATTGCCATGGTATACAATGAAACCGGTGTGCTGGATGGCAGACCGGAGTATCTTTGCCGGATGAATGCCGCTTCGGCAAAATATTATCAGGAATATGCCCGGCGGCTGCCGGAATACCAAAAGATCGCAGAACAGATTCCGTTTGAGTCCGCGGAAGGATGCGCATTGGAGGATATCGGGCTATAAGTTCATAAGAGAACCATGACCGCATTGCAGCAGCGCAGTGCGGTTTTTTTATGCAAAGAACCATAGGAGAAATTGCTGTTCCGGGAGTGCTGTCGGAGACGGAAAAAAGATACGGCAGTGCCGCAAAATTCTGTAAAAATTGAAATAAAATTTTTGCACACATCTTGTTGTTTTGTGTATTTTCGAGTAGAATGAAGGTATGTGAATTACAGGAAAATGATGGCTGGTATCCAATGCTGCTGTATGGGTATAGGATACGGGGTCTGGATAACAGCTATTGGGGGCATGTACTTGTAAAGAACAAAAAGTTGATAGGAAAGGAAAGAAAACAGATGAAAAAACCACTTTGGAAACGACTGGTTTCTTCTGTGATCACCGGAGCACTGTTTGTATCCATGGTCCCCATTTCAGCAATTGCAGCTGATACGGATGCAGGCACTGTGGCCGGCGAGGCAGAAACCGTCAAGGTATCTTCGATAACAGCCAGCAGCCGGGAAACAAATTTTAATTCCGACTGGAAGTTTTATCTGGGTACCAGCAGTACAGCACAAAACAAAAATTTTGATGATTCCGGCTGGAAGAATGTGACACTGCCCCATGACTTCAGCATCTCCCAGAGCTATACCACCAGCGGAGAAGCGGAATCCGGTTTCCTGCCGGGTGGAACCGGCTGGTATCGTAAAACCTTTACTCTGCCTGCAGCAGATGCGGGAAAGAGCATCATATTGAACTTTGACGGCGTTTATTCTGACGCCTATGTTTATGTCAATGGCACCAGTGTTGGTGAAAACCATTATGGTTATAACAGCTTTGCCTTTGACATTTCCGATTATGTCACCTGTGACGGCTCGACGGAAAATGTCATTGCTGTCAAGGCAGTCAATAACATTCCGTCCAGCCGCTGGTATTCCGGCAGCGGCATTTACCGTGATGTTACCCTGATGGTGACAGATCCGATTCATGTCTCTTTGCACGGCACCTGTGTCACTACACCGAACATTCAAACGGGGGATGGAACGGTGCAGACGGCAGTAGAAGTGTCCAATGACAGCAGCACATCTGCATCGGTCACGGTAAGCAATACCGTATACGACAGCAAGGGAGAAGCGGTATCCCAACCGGCCTCTGATACGGCTTCCATTGCAGCAGGGGGAACTGCGACGGTAACCACAACACCGGTTGTCAGCAATCCGAAACTGTGGGATGTGGATAGCCCCACTCTGTACTATGTCCGGACAGAGATTGCGGTTGATGGTACAGTTGTGGATACCTGTGACACGGAGTTTGGCTTCCGCTGGTATTCCTTTGATTCTGACAACGGCTTTTATCTGAACGGTAAGGCTGTGAAGCTCAACGGCGTGTGCATGCACCATGACCAGGGTGCACTGGGTTCTGCTGCGGCATATGACGCCATGTACCGCCAGCTGGCAAGCATGAAGGAGATGGGTGCCAATGCCATCCGCACCAGCCATAACCCGGCAGATGAGGATTTCATTGATATCTGTAATGAACTGGGCCTGATGGTGATAGAAGAAGCCTTTGACGGCTGGAGTGTTTCCAAAAATGGCAACAGAAATGATTTTGGCAAATACTTCAACACCAGTCTGAGCAGCAGCAACCAGATTCTTGGCGGTGACAGTTCCATGACCTGGGCAGAATTTGCCATCAAGTCTATGGTTCGGCGTGACCGCAATGATCCGTCGGTGATCCTGTGGTCACTGGGCAATGAAATTCAGGAAGGCGCTTCTGCGGATTCCTCTTTCCCCACCATTGCACAGAACCTGATTGACTGGGTGGAGGAAGTGGATACCACCCGTCCCACAACCATTGGCAGCAACCAGCGCACCACCAGCGGCACACTTGGTTCCGTACACAGTGTCATAGCCGATAATGGCGGTATCGTTGGCTTCAACTACGCCTCCAGCAGTAATCTGTCTTCTATGCACAGCACTTACGGCAAAATTCTTTCTGCCGAGACCTCCTCTGCCGTCAACAGCCGCGGTATTTACAGTTCCCAGGCGAATGCCAGCAATGTGGACGGCAAGTATCACCTGACATCGTATGATACCTCAAAAGTCAGCTGGGGCATGACGGCACATGATTCCATCTGGAATACGATGACGAAGGATTATGTCGCAGGTGAGTTCGTATGGACCGGCTGGGACTATCTTGGTGAGCCGACTCCATGGAACGGTACCGGCAGCGGCGACAGCGGCAGAGGATGTATCCCGAACAGCTCCTATTTTGGCATTGTAGACACTGCGGGCTTTGAAAAGGATACCTATTATCTCTATCGCAGCCAGTGGAAACAGGATGACACCACCCTGCATCTGGTAACGGCATGGGATAGTGATAACATGCTGACCAGCAGCAGCAAGACCCCGGTTGTCATTTATTCCAATGCACCGACAGTGGAGCTGTACCGCAATGGTACACTGATTGGCACCGCAACACGTACAGTATGTCGTACTGATGCCGGACATATCTACTATACATATACGACAACGAGCAATGACAGCAGTGTCTGCACGGCAGTCAGCGCATCCGGCTCCAGCAGCCTGTATGCGACATTCAATGTTGCATATGAAGAAGGCACCATTTCCGCCAAGGCATATGACGAAAACGGCACAGAAATTACCGAGACCAGCGGCAATGCTTCGGTTTCCACACCGGATACTGTCAGCAAACTGAAGGTTGAGACCAACAAGACTGAGATTCAGGCGGACGGCAGCAGCCTGGCATACATTTCTGTGGATGTCACCGATGCTGACGGCAATCTGGATACCACAGCTGCCAATACCATCAACTTCTCCCTGAGCGGCAATGGCGAAATTGTGGGCGTGGACAACGGCGATCAGGCAACCACTGCCAAGTATCAGCAGTCCTCCGTACTTACCAGCACCACCTCTGCCAACATTGCGGCATATGCAGGCAAGGCACTGGTTATTGTGCGCTCCACCAAGGAAGCAGGCAGATTTACCGTTACCGCATCTTCTTCCAACCTGACCGGCGGCAGCGTATCTGTTGCCACCACAGCCGTTTCCGAAGAGACGGAGGAAGGTCTTGTCAGCTACACCATGGTGCGTGACTACACCGTGAAGGCAGGAACGCAGCCCGCACTGCAGACCGAAGCTACCGGTACGCTTGCGGATGGCAGCACCGTAGAAGGCACCATTACATGGGAGAATATCGCAGCAGATACCTATAACACAGCAGGCGACTACACCATCAAGGGCACGCTGCAGTTCAGCGGTCTGGAGGATATTGCCGTTACTG
>CAMBYS010000157.1 GCA_945872165.1 uncultured Clostridia bacterium
GCTGGAAACACAGGGGAAAACCAGGCTGTCAGATATTTTTCTTGCGGTATGTTCTGCGGATGGCGTATTGACTGTTTTTGAGCGGGCAGAGAAAGAACATCGGGATATTTTGGAGTAACAAAGATTATGAATTTTCTGTGGATTGTATTCTCAGTGCGGGAAAAATGTGCTATACTGACTTTGTATAGGAAATTGAATCCATAGAAAATGAGGTGGATGGCACAATTATGAGAAAAAGAATTGCAGGCTGTGCTGCGGCAATGCTGCTGTGCACCTGCCTGATAGGAGGTTCTCCGGCACTGGCTGTGGAATTACAGCAGACCAGTGGCACAACAGATAAAATTCTTTCCGCTGCGGATCAGGCAGGGCTTTTGCCGGACAGCATGGACCAGCAACTGGCAGCACAGGAACTCACAAAGGAACAGGCCTGTGCCTTGGCAGTACGGCTGTATGCATCGCTGACGGATTACAGCTACGAAACACTGATGCAGCAGAATGCAGAACAGCGCAGTATTTGCCCGTTTACCGATACCAAAAATGAAGATGTCCGTGAGGCATGGCTGCTGGAGCTGACCCAGGAAGAGGATGGCATGTATCATCCAAAGGAGGCAGTCACCCGTCAGCAGCTGATGGCTCTGTTATACCGTGCCATTGAAGCAAGCGGGACAGGCACTGCACTTTCTGTCAATGAAACAACCGAAGCCCTGTATTCGTATGCTGACGGACAGTATGTGCCGGACTGGGCAGCAGAGGCTATGGCATATTTTGTCCGTACCGGCGTGACCAGCGGCGTAGGCAATCACCTGCTGGGTGTGGGAGAAAGCATCAGTATGGAGCAGGCTGCCGTGCTGACGTATCGTGCGGCTGCCGCAGTACATACCGGCCGCGGTGTCACCAGTGCCACAGATATCAGCACCATTTCCATGCATTCCGGTACCTCAGCAGTCAGCTGGTCCGGCAGCGGTGTGGATTATTATCTGGTATATTTCTATCAGCAGGATGGTTTCACCGGAAAGGCTTCGTATATTGAACAGGTTTCCGCATCCGGCAGCGGTGCGGAGGAGCTGGCAATCCCGGAAGAGGTTGCAGATGCACCGGGTATCTGGTATTGGTCTGTGGATGGCTTTGGCAGCGGCGGAAAGCTGCTTGCCTCGTCAGACAGTACGGCAGAGCTGGTTGTGACTGCACAGCCGGAGATTCAGGTGGATTCCGGTATCACAGCAGTACCCCAGATGCCGACAACAGAAAGCATTATTTCTCCGACCATTCCGGCAGGCATGACCTATGCCGGTGAGAGCTACAGCGATAAGGTAGCACGTATTTTTGGTGCAGGCTCCAGCTATCACCTGTATTCCGGTGCAGCTGAGGCGGAAACCCATCAGGTGACGATTACCGTCAATGTCTGGGATTTTGACAGCAACGGCAACAAGGTAACCCGCACCAGAAGCTTCCAGATTCATGAAGCGCTGGCAAGCTCGGTACAGCAGATTTTTGCGGAGATTTATGCCGGACAGGAGCAGTTCCCAATCCATACCTTGGGCGGCTACAACTGGCGGGGCAATGGTTCCACCTCTGAGCACTGTCTGGGCACAGCCATTGACATCAACTGGGATGAGAATTATATGTGCACCAATGGCGGCAGAGCACTGACCGGTACCCATTGGTCACCGGGCGTTGACCCATATTCCATTCCGGCAGACAGTGAGGTCGTGCGGATTTTCGCAAAATACGGCTTCGGCTGGGGCGGTACCTGGAACAGCAAAAAGGATTATATGCATTTCTCGTACTTCGGTACGTAATCATAAGCAGAAGAAAGAATAAAAAAAGCTATCCCCTGCGCCAATAGGGGATAGCTTTTGCTATTGCAACAGTATTTGATATATGCGAAATATTTATCCCTGCATCCGCTTAAAGTCCAGATAACCCTGCAGAATCAGGGAAGCGGCCACGGCATCCACATTTTTCTTATGCTTTTTCTGCTTTTTGCCTGAAGCATGCAGGATGGCATGGGCTTCAATGGTGGTGCGGCGTTCATCCCAGTATACCACAGAAATACCGGTACGGCGTTCCAGCTCTGCTCCCAGTGCCTTGCATTTTTCAGCACGTTCACCTTGAGTAGCATTCATATTTTTCGGCAGACCCATGACAATTTCCTCGATTTTTTCACGCTGGATCAGCGCCGTCAGTTCCTCCAGCAGTTTTTCGGTATTCCAGGTGGCAATGACCTGAGGGGAACCGGCAAGAAAACCGGTCGGGTCGGAAATGGAGACACCGGTGCGGGCATCGCCGTAATCAATTCCCATAATTTTCATTGGATTGCAATTCCTTTCGGATATAATGTTGAGGATAGTATATCACACGGCGGTTTCTGATGCAAATTGCATTGCACTTTGAGCGTTTGGTTGCTATAATGATAGGGTACAATGGAAACAGAAAAGAGATGGAGGACGCATCAAATGGCACAATCCAGAAATAATCGGAAAAAAAGCAAAAAAAAGAACAAAAATCATGCTTCTCCCCAGACAGCAAGCCATGGCTCGGTGAAAAAAGTCCGGGATTGGAAGCAGGAGCAGGTAGTGAAGTTTATTGCGCTGGGCGTGATGGTAGTTGGCTTCCTGCTGTCCATGATTGGCGGTATGGCAAGCCTGATTGGTTATCCGGCAGCCTTTTTGGGTGCGGCTGTGAGCATGACACTGACCAAGTGGGATACAACCAACCATAAGATTACCAAGGTTGTACTCTGCATTTTCTGCATTCTGTGTGCAATGCAGTTTGTGCTGCTGATGACCGGAAACGCTGTGTCATGATTTTTAACAGGTAAGGAGCGAAACGAATATGGCTGAATCGAAAAATAACCGTAAGAAAAAGAAAAAACGTACACAAAACCATCGCGCACCGGATCTTCCGCCTACCAAGGAGGAAATTGCAAAGGCAGAGGAAGTACAGAAGAAGCAGAGCAACATGCTGAAAATGAGCATTGTAAGCTTTATTCTGATGCTGGCAGGCTTTGTAGTGGCGCAGACATGGTCCCATTTTATCGGTTATCCGATTGCCTTTGCGGGCAGCATCATGGGCATTTACAGTGCAAGAGAGCAGGAGCGCGGCCGGACAGTCACGGTGATCTGCTATGGCATTTTCTCTGTACTGGTGGCATTTATGTGGTTCGCAGAAGTGCTGGCACGGTAATGTCGGTATAATGCAGTACAGGTAACCGAAAATAACATCCAAATTTGTGGAAAATAAATGCGAAATTCGGCATTGACGGAAAGTACCCTGCGTGCTATAATAATAGCACCTATGCAGGGTATTTTTTTATGCTCTGAAACACAGAGCTTCCTGCAAAGGGAGGCAATTATTTAAGGAGGTGCCGTTATGCGCGTTAAGGTAACCCTGGCATGCACCGAGTGCAAGCAGAGAAACTACGACACAATGAAGAACAAGAAGAACAATCCGGAACGTCTCGAGATGAAGAAGTACTGCCCGTTCTGCCGGAAGCATACCGCCCATCGTGAGAGCAAGTAAACCTGGAGAAAGGATCGGCTTCCATGGCTAAAAAAGAGCAGAATGCTTCTGAAAAGAAGAACTCCAGTAAGGAGAAGAAGCCGGGCTTCTTTTCCAGAATTGGCAAATGGTTCCGCGACCTGAAAAGCGAATGCAAGAAGATCGTGTGGCCAACCCGCAAGCAGACAACGAACAATACGCTCATCGTCATAGCTACGATTCTGGTAATCGGCGTGTTCATTTGGGTACTGGATGCAGTATTCAACCTGGGTATTGCCACACTGATTTCTGTGGCTGCGTAAGCGGAAAGGTTTGAGAACAAATGTCTGAAACACCAAAATGGTATGTGGTGCATACCTATTCCGGCTACGAAAACAAAGTAGCCTCTTCTATCATGAAGGCGGTTGAAAACCGCAAGATGCATGATCTCATCACCGAGGTGACCATCCCGACCGAGACAGTTCGTGAAGTCAAGGACGGAAAGACCCGTGAGGTAGAGCGCAAGCTGTTCCCGGGTTATGTCCTGGTCAAGATGATCGTAACCGACGAGAGCTGGTATCTGGTGCGCAATACGCGCGGCTGTACCGGTTTTGTCAGCCCGAACTCCAATAAGCCGCAGCCTCTCACCGACGAGGAAGCGATGAAGTGGGGCGTGTCCTCCCGTGAAGTTGAGGTCGAAATCAGTTATAAGGTCGGTGATTCCGTACGCGTCTGCGGCGGTCCGTTTGTTGACTTTGTCGGCGTTGTCGATGAAATTGATATCGGACAGAACAGGGTTCGCATTACCATCCCCGTGTTCGGACGCGAGACCCCGGTTGAGCTGGAGCTCAATCAGGTCGAAGTCGTTGAGGACTGAGTTCCTCGTTTTGGGCAGGTGGGAGAGCGCGTCCATCAAAAGATGACAAGCGTCTCGCCATTACCACATTTTTCAAGGAGGTGCTATACAAATGGCACAGAAAGTAGTAGGATTTATTAAGCTTCAGATTCCGGCAGGCAAGGCAACACCGGCTCCTCCGGTAGGTCCGGCACTCGGCCAGCACGGTGTCAACATTATGGCTTTCACCAAGGAATTCAACGAGCGCACCAAGAATGACGCAGGTATGATCATTCCGGTCGTTATTACTGTATACGCAGACCGTTCGTTCTCCTTCATCACCAAGACCCCTCCGGCAGCTGTCCTCATCAAGAAGGCATGCAACATCCAGAGCGGTTCTGCGGTTCCGAACAAGACCAAGGTTGCAACGATCAGCATTGACGACGTACGCAAGATCGCAGAGACCAAGATGCCTGACCTGAATGCCGCTTCTGTAGAGGCTGCTATGAGCATGATCGCAGGCACCGCCCGTTCCATGGGCATCACTGTCGCTGAGTAATTTCTCGCGACCTGAGTTATTTTAATTTTCATTTGCTGACGGCGGCCCGCGCCGTCTGGTGGGAGGAACAGTCGTTCCGAATTAACCACTAAAGGAGGAAATTTATCGTGCGCAAAGGTAAGAAGTATATTGAGAGCACTAAGATCGTAGATCGCAGCAAGCTCTATGACACTGATGAGGCTTTTGACACTGTCGTAAAGACTGCAAAGGCAAAGTTC
>CAMBYS010000158.1 GCA_945872165.1 uncultured Clostridia bacterium
CTGTCGGACTATGAAACGGGCAGCTATGAAACCGATGGACAGCAGTTGTTTGTCAATATCGTTGCCTACACCACAACAGCACCGGAGAATCGTTTCTGGGAAGCGCATCAGCAGTATCTGGATCTGCATCTGATGCTGCATGGAACAGAACAGATTGACCTCAATTTCATTCAGAATATGCAGATGAAGGACTACGTGGAGAAGGACGATTTTGTACCGATGGACGGTGAAAAAAACAGCTCCGTGGTTCTCTGCGACGGCGATTTTCTGATCTGCTATCCGAGTGACGGACATCGCACCGCAGTAGCGGCAGGTGAGCCGGGCTCCTTAAAGAAGGCAATCTTTAAGATTCGCATCTAAATTACATACGCACGGGGAGGGCGAACGAGAATAATCCATCTGGTTCGCTCTCCTATGTTATGAATCATAACATATTGCGTATGGAATTACGACAGCGATTATTGTACACTATAATATAATACACAAAATTGTGTAGAGGTGCAGAGATGAAAAAGTATATCAGTATTGACATCGGGGGAACAGCAATGAAATATGGTGTCGTTACCGAAAATGCAGTGATTGTAACGCGCAGTGAAATGCCGACAGAAGCCTGGAAGGGCGGCCCTGCTATTCTGGAAAAGGTGACAGATATTGTCCGTCAAGCCTGTCAGACAGATGACATCTGTGGCATTTGCATTTCGACTGCGGGAATGGTTGACACGCAAAAAGGGGAAATTTTTTATTCTGCGCCGCTCATTCCGCAATATACCGGAACAAAATTCAAAGAAACGCTGGAACGACAATTTGGCATTCCCTGTGAAGTGGAAAATGATGTGAACTGTGCGGGACTGGCAGAGTACACATCCGGAGCCGCTCAGGGAAGCAGGCTGATGCTTATGCTGACAATTGGCACAGGGATCGGCGGATGTATCGTTATGAATGGAGAAGTATTTCACGGCTCTGCAAACAGTGCCTGTGAAGTCGGTTACATGCATCTGCGTGGCAGCGATTTTCAGACACTCGGGTCAGCAAGTGCGCTGACAAAAAAGGTTGCAAGCCGGAAGCAGGAACCGGAGGAAAACTGGAGCGGATACCGCATTTTTGAGCAGGCAGAGCAGGGAGATCTCCTCTGCTGCAATGCCATAGATGAAATGGTTGACGTGCTCGGACAGGGCATTGCCAATATCTGCTATGTGATCGATCCGGAAACTGTTGTCCTTGGTGGCGGCATTATGGCGCAGGAGGCATATCTGAGAGATAAAATACAGGCTTCCGTCAATCAGTATTTGATTGACAGCATTGCATCTCGCATAAAAATAACTTTTGCAAAACATAAAAATAATGCGGGAATGCTCGGCGCTTTTTATCATTTTAGAAATCGCCGCGAGGAATAAAAGAAAGGATTTCCAATGGAATATTATGTAAAGTCCGTCGTTCCAATTATCGAAAAAAATTACGATAAGTTTACCACTGTCGAAAAAAGCATCGCTGATTTCTTTATTCACAATCAGGAAAAGGTTGATTTGTCTTCCAAGGCAATGGCTGACAGGCTGTATGTATCGGAAGCATCCCTGTCCCGTTTTGCGCAGAAATGCGGCTATCGTGGATATCGGGAGTTTGTATATCAATACGAAGTGACTTTTGTGGAAAAGCAGGAATCTATGACCGGGAATACGCGGATGATTCTGAATTCGTATCAGGAACTGCTGAATAAGGCATATAGTCTCATCAATGAGGAACAGATTGCCCGCATCGGACAATACCTGAGCAGCGCGCGCCGCGTATTGGTTTGTGGGCGCGGAAGCTCTGGTCATGCTGCCGCAGAAATGGAACTGCGCTTTATGCGGATTGGTGTGGACATCGATTCATTGCAGGACAGCGATCTGATACGCATGCAGGCAGTGTTCCAGGACAAGAATAGTCTGGTTTTCGGTATCAGCATCAGCGGAGAGACAGAAGAAGTACTGTATCTGTTACAGGAAGCACGCAAACGAGGGGCGCGAACCGTGCTGATTACTGCGAAGAATGCAGAGGGTTTCCATGAATTCTGTACAGAGGTTATGGTTATGCCATCGCTACAATATCTGAATCATGGCAATGTAATTTCTCCGCAGTTTCCGATTCTCCTGATGCTGGATGTCATTTATTCGTATTACGCAGAATTGGATAAGGGAAAAAAAGAGCTCCTGCATGATGATACGCTGCGTGCACTCACGGATGGAAAATCCAAGCATCATACCATATTGTAAATCGGAGAGGAGGCAGGCAATGATTATTCAAAACGCAAAGGTTTATACAGAGCAAAAGACCTTTGCATGCAGAGAAATCCGGATACAAAACGATGTGTTTGCATCCGAAACAGACGATCCTACGGCAATCGATGCAGGGGGTTGTTATGCGATTCCTGGTTTGATTGACATGCACTTTCACGGCTGTATGGGGTATGATATCTGTGACGGAACGCAGGAAGCGATCTCACAGATTGCCGGGTATGAGGCATCGATCGGCGTTACTGCTATTGCGCCGGCGACCATGACACTTCCAGCCGATGAGCTGGAGCATATTCTTTCCGTTGCCGCTGCATATCGCAGAGAACCGGCAGCGGAGGGCGCTGATCTGGTTGGCATGAACATGGAAGGCCCATTTATCAGCAGGGTAAAAAAGGGTGCACAAGATGCGCGCAATATCATTCCATGCAATATCGGATGCTGTCAGCGTTTCCTCGATGCTTCGGACGGGCTGGTGAAGCTGATCGGTATTGCACCGGAGGAAAACCTTGATTTCCGTGCATTCATACAGCAGATGAAAGACAAGGTAACCATTTCGCTCGCACATACCAATGCAGATTATGACACTGCAATGGCGGCATTTTCTGCGGGAGCAAGTCATGTTGTACATTTATACAATGCCATGCCGCCCTTCACTCATCGGGAGCCGGGCGTGGTTGGTGCGGTATGTGATTGTGCACATGTAACGGCAGAGCTGATTTGTGATGGCGTGCACATTCATCCAGCTGTCGTGCGTGCGACCTTTGGTATGCTGGGAGCTGATCGTATTGTTTTGATTAGTGACAGCATGCGCGCTGCTGGTATGCCGGACGGGCGCTATACATTGGGCGGATTGGACGTCAACGTAACGGGCAACCGTGCGACATTGGTTTCAGATGGAGCACTGGCTGGTTCAGTCACCAATCTCATGGATTGTATGCGCATTGCAGTGAAACAAATGCATATCCCGCTGGAAACAGCAGTTGCCTGCGCGACAATGAATCCGGCGAAATGTCTGGGCGTATATGATAAGTACGGCTCGATTCAAATTGGCAAAAAGGCAAATGTTGTGCTGTTGGATGAAAAATTGAATCTTCAGGCCGTCATCAAGGACGGCAAAGTGCTGTAACTGTGTTTATGCAGTATGGTACAGATGAAATGGGAAATCCATTCCCCGGAATGAGACGCTATCTGGAAACAAAGAAGATCACAAATCTTTCGCAAGAGCTTCGACTTCTCAGATGCACCTTGGTAAGAACGGTAACAGGAGGTTGAGACACATGAAAAAGAATCGTTTGACAGCGATGGTACTGGCTGGAATTTTGATGGTTTCGATGGCAGGATGTGCCGGAGAGAAAAATACAGCGGCAGATGATGCGGCCACTGCGCAGGGAAGTCAGACAGAGACCAGGGACGGAACAGTATCCAAAATTTTATGGGAGTTTGCGGGTGATCTCGCACCTCAGGAGGGCATGAAGACAAATAAGGGAACGGCAGGCATGCTGTCGGGTATTTCCAACGGATATGTTGTCGTCGGTGGCGGCGCGAATTTCCCGGAAGATGGCCCGGCACTCGGCGGCGCAAAAAAGTCCTACCCGGATATTTATGTATTGAAGCAGGAAGATGGTCAGCTGGTTGAGGTGAATCATACAACGCTGGATCATGAGATTTCGTATGGTGTTTCGATCACGACGGACGATGGCATTTATTATGTTGGCGGAAGTACGGCAGAAGGAAAGGGCAACCAGGTGCTGCTTGTAAAGGCGGATGATGCCGGAGAGATTACCGTCGATACCGTCGGCGAACTGCCATTTACATTTTCCGATGGCTTTGCGGCTCTGAAGGATCAGGTGCTCTATGTGGGAGCCGGAAAAATGGACGGACAGGCAACAAATCGTGTCGTCTCTCTGGATTTAAAAACAAAGAAGACAACAGAACTGGCAGCAATGCCGAATGAAGCCACGAGAACACAGTGTGTTTCGCAGCTGTTAGGCGATTCCATCTATGTGTTCAGCGGCGGCGACCAGGTTGCGTATACGGACGGCTATCGCTACAGCATCGAAGAAAACAAGTGGGAACAGGTTTCCGACGTGCAGATTGGAAATGAAAAAATTTCCCTTTTGGGAGCAAACTCTGTAAAGCTCAATGAACATTCCATGCTGGTAGTAGGTGGCTTTAACAAAGAGGTATATGATAACGCAGTGGCTCAGATGGCGGAACTGAAAGATGAAGCATTGCAGCAGTTTAAGCTCAATTACTTTGGCGCAGATCCATCGGAGCTGCAATGGAACCGCAAGGTGCTGGTTTATGATGCAGATGATGCGGATACATGGACATCGATCGGAGAAGTCCCGTTTGATGCTCCGTGTGGAGAGGCACTGCTTCTCGACGGCGATCGTATTTATTCCATCAATGGAGAGATTAAGCCGGGAACGAGAACAAAGCACATGTATAGTGGCATCCTGCAGATGGAGGAATAAAGCAACATGCAGGCGTTTCGGCATCTGATTGACTGGTTGACAGCCTGATTTTCTGGAATAATACAAGCTGATACCCAAAAGCGCCTATCTACGGATAGGCGCTCAGTCTGTCGAAGAACCCGGCTGCGCATTAAGCGAGAGCCGGGTTTTGGCACATATAGGGAAAAAGCCGGAAAACTGGAATAGGGAAATGGATCTTCCACTTCCACATAGCCAGCTTTTTCAGATTCATGGCAGCAAATTTATGGAGTGGTATCATTTAAGTAGAGTCGGAAAACTCACCAAACTATGATAGAAT
>CAMBYS010000159.1 GCA_945872165.1 uncultured Clostridia bacterium
ATCGTGCCAATGCACCGCGGCAGGGTGAATCCATCCGCCGTACTGTGATGCTGAACTTTGAAGAAGCCGCTTTTGGCTGTGAAAAGGAAATCGAAATTGACCGTGTGGAGCAGTGTACCGAATGCGGCGGCACCGGTGCAGAAAAGGGCTATACCCCGGAGACCTGTTCCAACTGCCATGGTACCGGTACGGTCAAGCAGACCCAGCGCACGCCTTTTGGCGCATTTTCTTCTACCGGTCCATGTCCGAATTGCCGTGGCACCGGCAAGATTATCAAGAAGCCGTGTAAGAAGTGCCGTGGTACCGGTCAGGAGCGCCGCAGCCGCAAGCTGAGCGTCAAGATTCCGGCAGGTATTGATGACGGTCAGAGCGTAGCACTGCGTGGTCAGGGCGGTGCAGGCGTCAATGGCGGACCGGCTGGCGATGTCATTGTTACTGTATCCATTCGTCCCCATCCGCTGTTCCAGCGTGACGGCTATGATGTATGGTGCGAGGTACCGATTTCCTATGCACAGGCCTGCCTGGGCGACAAGCTGATTGTACCTACCATCGACGGCAAGGTAGAATACACCATGCCCGCAGGCACACAGCCGGGTACCGTATTCCGCATGCGCGGAAAGGGCATTCAGGCAGTCAATGGCCGGGGTCGTGGTGACCAGTTCGTCAAGGTGACGCTGGAGGTACCGAAGAACCTGTCTGACCATCAGAAGGAGCTGCTGCGCAAGCTGGAGGACAGCGATACAGCGCAGAACCATCCTCAGCGGAAATCTTTCCGGGATAAGATGAAGGATCTGTTCGGGAAAAAGGACTAAAAACAGTTTCATTCTATTGAGAAAGCGTGCTGCTTGATTTGCGGCACGCTTTTTTTGGTGTGGTAAGACCAGAGACCGCAACTGATACGGGAGATTGCAGCCTTTTTACTCCCTCCGTCACGGCTGACGCCGTGCCACCTCCCTCCAAGAGGGAGGCTTATTTTTTTCACAAAATTGACTTGTGTGTACAAATATAGTAGGATAAGAATAAGATTACCCGAAGGAATCATCCTCAGAGAAAGGGAGGAATCATGATGAGCAACAACGACTTTTTTGGGCAACAAGGTCCATTTGGAGAGAATCCTTTTGACCAGGGACCATTTGGCGGGGAATATCATCCGCCAAAGATGAATTGGAAGGATTTATTCCGGCAAATCCGCAACAAACGACCGCAGAAACCCCAGGAAAAGACAAAATCCGGCCGCATTGTACTGACTGCTGTCCTGTTTATCGTTCAGCTGCTGGTACAGTTTTATGTCTCATTACCTGCTATTAATATCCAAAGCCCAGGGTTCTGGACTTTTGCAGGTGAAAATCTCATCATTTTGATTGTTCTGACCAAAATACTGTGCAAGGGTTCTTTTGCATTTTATCTGCGCCGGGTATGCGGGACCATTATCGGATTGGGAGTTGTGCTGTTTTTCGCACTCTGTCTGCTGTCCAGCCCGATTTTTCAGTCCCATCGGTATGCATCTCTGCTGAAGGATTCCATCACACAGAAGGAAATCGAAGCATATACACCAACCATTGACAATGTACCGCTGCTGGATAAGGACAGTGCCGCACGGCTTGCCAATCGTGCATTGGGCAATCTGGTGGATGAAGTGTCTCAGTTTGAACTGTATAACACCTACCAGGTAACGGTAGCCGGAGCTCCGGTGCGTGTCCAGCCCTTGGATTATGTAGGTCTTGTCAAATGGTTTATGAACCGCAGTACCGGTATCCCGGCATATATTACGGTAGATATGAAAACCCAGAACACAAAGATCGTCCGTCTGGAGGATGGCAAGGGCATTCAATACTCCCAGCAGGCATATTTTAATGATAATTTATTGCGGCACGTCCGTTTTCATTATCCATGTGATATGCTGGGAGACCCGCATTTTGAGCTGGATGAATCAGGCAATCCATATTGGGTTTATCCGGTATTGGAGCATAAAATCATGCTGTTCAGCGGTACGGATGTGAAAGGTGTTATTACGGTGGATCCGGTAACAGGTGAATGTGTACGCTATGAACAGGGGGATATCCCGGATTGGATTGATAATGTATACAGCCCGGAAATTATTATGCAGCAATATGACTGGTATGGCAGCTATCAGAATGGCTGGCTCAATTCTGTTATTGGACAGAAGGGTGTTGTACGTACTACCGAAGGTTATAATTATATCCCCAAGGGCAATGATCTGTATATCTATACCGGCATAACTTCTGTTGTGAGTGATGAATCCAATATCGGATTTATCTTTACCAATCTGCGCACACGGGAAACGGAATTTTATGAAATTGCAGGTGCAGAGGAATTTTCTGCTATGGAAAGTGCTGAGGGTGTGGTACAGCATCTGAATTATGACGCTACGTTCCCAATCCTGCTGATGATTGAAGGACAGCCGACTTATACTGTGGCACTCAAGGACAATGCGGGACTGGTCAAACAGTATGGCATGGTCAACATGTCCCAGTATCAAATCGTTGCTACCGGTTCCACCATTAAGGATTGTCAGGCAAATTACCGCAAGCTGTTGGAGAACAATGGTGCAGAGGTGACACAGTCTGCAACAGAGGAAAAAACCGGTGTGATTGACGATGTGCGCACAGCAGTCATCAACGGCACAACGTATTATTATATCCGGCTGCAAGGCGGAGAGGTCTATTACATCCTCAGTGCAGCGGACAATGAACAGGCTGTCTTGCTGGACACAGGCGATACAGTGACGCTGAATGTGGAGACAACCGACAAGGACAAGGAACTGCAAAAGGCAGGGCTGAAGGGTGCGACAGCATCCGAAGCTGCACAGCCTGACCCGGAGGAGGAGATTTCCGCAGAGCCGGAGGATACGGCAGCAGAGGAGGATTCCTAAGGGAGAGACTCGCCGGTGAGTCTCTTCCTTAGGGGCTATGGACAAGAAGGATATGGGATAAATAGCAACACCGCACAGGTTGAACCTATGCGGTGTTATTTTTATTCTTCCTCAGAATCCTCTTCCGTGGAGCCAGTAGTCAATGCATCCAGAATGGAGGTCAGATCATCCTGTCCGACACCATAACTGAAGGTACCATTGTTTACCCGAACCAGATATTCCCGTGAACCGCCCTTGGCAAACGCAAGGGAACGGACAGAACCATCTGTCATGGTAAGCGTCACGGTCACTTCCGGATGTTTGTCCTCCGGCTCTTCTACCAGCCGGATAAAGTTAACCGAGGAAACTGCCAGATACAGCTGCTGCAATGCATCATCTGTCATATCTGCACCATCCAGTGTGGCAGTATCTTCGGTTTCCCCATCGTCATCCTCTGTATGGGTGATGGCAACGGTATGGGTGGTATCTCCCTGCTTTACCGTAATACGGCTCAATTCACTCAGGGCACAGGGCATCAGATTGGTGGAACGCCAGTTATTCCAATCCTCCTTGAGGAATCCAAAGGAAGAAGCTGAGGACAGAAATACGGTGGAACCGCCTTCCTTCATCAGATAAATACCACCATCTTCATCGGTATCCCCCACCAAAACAGTGGCATCCAAACTGCTTGTGGTAATATGCAGCCGGGCTGTGGGCTGTTCCAGACCATATTTCCCCAGATCTGCCGGATTATCTTCCGCAATAGCCTGTGCTGTGAGGGCATCCTGCAAATCAGACAGGACACCGGTACTCAGGGCATTGTCATCCGCATCACAGGAAACCGGCTGGGTAAACACAAATTCGGAATAGCTGCCACTCACAGCCTCATCCATATCAGCGGTATCCCGTGCCTGAATGGCTACGGTGGTGCCGTCTGCCATGGCATCAATGCGCAGGGACTGCAATTCTGAGGACAGGCTGTAATAACTGCCCAGTACCGTCAGATTACGGTAATAGGACTGCTCCTGTGTCAGGGCCTCCGCTGTACTGCTGTCCAGCAAATATACGGTATTCCCATTGCCTACCCGGCAATAGGTTCCGCCAAGTACCTCATTGGATGTACCCAGCGTCAATACCGTGGTGTTGTCATCGGTATCGGTAATTTCTACTGTCCCGGTATTGTCCTCCTCGGACAGACCATAATCCTCCAGGTTTTCACAATTTTCCGCAATTAATTGTCCGGAAATGGAGCAGACCTGATCGGTCAGCTCCTGCAGCAGACTTTCACTATAATCCGCCGCATCTGTACCTGCCATGGAACAGGTGGTCTTGTCATCGGTATGAGAGCACTGTATGGTATACTCTTCCTCTCCCATTGTGACATGTACCTGACTGAGATCAGAGGTTTCCATGGATACCAGACTGACGGATTCCCGTCCGGTATCCTCCTGTTCCGGCAGATGGATCACACCGGCATAAATGCCGCCAAGGATGACCACCGCCAGACTTCCGGCAATGAGCCGCTTGGTATTTTTTCTCATTATAATCTCCTCCGGCGGATAAAGACCACAACACCCGCCGCAAAGATACCAAAGGGAATCAATGCCAACAGCAGGAATACCAGCCACTGGGCTGTGGCACCCATGACAAGAGGCTGGGCAGACAAGCTCTTGGATGGAATGGAAACCATCTCAATTTCCGGCTGCATACAGGACAGAGCATTGCTGAGGAAGGACTGGTTCATCAGGCTGGAAGCACCCATCAGGTCATCCGACATCATAATACCTGCGGAGCAGACAAATATCTGTCCGCCTTTCTCATTTCCGGTATATTCTGCCAGAGCTGCCAGCGTAAACGGACCATCGGTATCTTCCTCACTCTTATCATAATCCTCATATTGGGTTTCATCGGTGAGCACCTTGGCATAGGAGGTGTCACGGCTTTCCATCAATGCTTCCACGGTACGGTCATTGCTGTCGGAATCCGACTGTACGGTAATGGATTTGGCATTCGGCGTCACCAGTGTCAGGTCAGAATCTGCCAGATCATTATTTTTTTCGGAATCGGTCAGCTGTGCCAGCAGATCCGTGGGCTCATTGATGTTGTAATCCGCATCCAGAACCATGTCCGCCTGAATCTGGATGCCC
>CAMBYS010000160.1 GCA_945872165.1 uncultured Clostridia bacterium
TCCGATGAGATTCTGTCGAGCACCAAACGCACGGAAGGCTTCTGGGCAAGCAAGGTAGTCCTGCCGGATGTGGCGGCAACCATCCGGGAACATAAATTCCCGGTATCCAAGGTATTTGCCCGTGGTGATATACAGGTTCTGGCGGAGGCGCTGGCAGAAATCAACCAGCTGCCGGGTATACATATTACCCGTTCCGCGGAAAATAATTTTGAAGTCATGCCTGCGGGGATCAATAAAGGCGTTGCCCTGCGGGAACTGACCCGGGTCATGGGTATTACCATGGAGGAAGTCATGGCTGTGGGGGACAGTGACAATGATTCCGACATGCTGAAAATTGCAGGCATGCCGGTTGTCATGGGAAATGGTGATGATGCAGTCAAGCAGCTGGCGAAGTTCGTCACGGATACCAATGACAATGATGGCGTGGCAAAGGCGATTTACAAATTTATATAAGAAACAAAAGAACCGCCGTTCACAGGAGCAAGCCTGCGAACGGCGGTTTTGTTTTAGAGATTCTTCGGTATGTTTTCAGCCGTTACCTTAGCCTTCTACACGGAATGCCTCAGTAATCGAAACCGTATCCACATTGTTCGGAACCTGGATGAAGAATACATAGCCTACTGCTTCTGCAGATTCGCCTTCAGCATCAGCATCACGGCCAAACAGGGTTACGGAAACATCCAGCTTGGACTTGTTGTCAGCCTGCTGGTCAACAAACAGGCCAGCCAGCTTGGTCTGATACTTTACAGCGCCCGGATGCTGTACTTCAACAGCCAGGATATCGCCATTGCGGAAGAAGGTCTTGTCTACCGGAGTGAAAGCGGTGGTTTCACCAGTCAGGGAGCACTCGTCAGCCTTGACCTTATCTACCAGTGCGATATAGTCGTTGTAAGTGGTGAGGATCTTGTAGGAAGCACCATCCAGCATGGAAACAGTCTCGCCCTCTGCAGGAGTCTTGCTGTAGCGGATGCTCTGGTACTTTGCATAGGATGCAGTCGGATACTTCAGTTCCTGATAAATACGGGTGATAATGGTTGCAGCCTCTGCACGGATCATGTTGCGCTTCGGTGCGAAACCATGGTTTGCATCACCGCACATAATGCCATGATCGGTCAGGTTCTTAACAGCCGGCTTTGCCCAGTTAGCAATCTGATCCCAGTCGGTGTATTCGTAGTCGATTTCCCTGGTGCCTTCCAGATTGCACTTGACATATGCAAGATAGTTGCTGACAACAGTAGCAATCATTTCACGGGTAATCGGATCATTCGGATGGAATTTGCCGTCGCCGTAGCCGGACATGATGTTGTTTTTCTGTACCCAGCCAACATAGTAAGCGTACCATTCATTGGCAGTTACGTCCTTGAATTCCGGAACGATTTTCTCGGAGATCGGGTTGGTGCGAACGAGCTCATAATGCATTTTGCAAATAACAGTAGCCATCTGCGCACGGGTCATGTTTGCCTTCGGAGAGAAGGTGGTTGCAGAAGTGCCGGCGAACAGATTGTTCTGATAGGTATAGTCAACGAAGTTGGTATACCAGGCATTCTGCGGAACATCAGTAAACGGTGTAACAGAAGTCGGTTCCTGTGTCTCAGCGGCAAATGCAGCACCAGCCGCAGTCAGTGCCATGCTTGCTGTAAGAACAAGCGCAGCAGCGCGTTTGAAGATTTTTTTCATAAAAATTATCCTCCTTTTCAATAAAACTTCCTAATTGTTAGTATAAACCATACAAAATGCAAAGTCAAGGAAAATCCTGTCGCATCAAAAAAGGAAAAGCCGGTGGGCCGGCGTGCGCCGCAAAAAAAATCCCCGGTCCTTCGACCGGGGATTGCTGGTTGCTTTACTTTTCGCGGTTGCGCTTCTGCCACTCACGGGGCGGAATGCCGAATACCTTATGGAAGGCACGGGAGAAATGCAGCTGGTTCGGATAACCTACCGAACGGGCGATGGTGGCAATCGGGGCAGCGCCGCGCTTGAGGTAATCGCAGGCAACGCTCATGCGCTGGCGAATCAGATATTCCTGTGTGGTAATACCGGTGGCATCGCGGAACAGCTTGCCCAGATAGCTGCGGTTCAGGCCGCAATACTGTGCCACATCCTCAACCGAAATATCCTGCGGATATTTTGCCTTGATATAACGGATGGATTTATCCACATAATAATGCTGCAGATTGGCAACCTTCGGCTGGCAGGGGCGCGGGGTTTCACGCAGCAGGCCATCCAGCAGCTCCAGTGCAATACCGGTGGCACGCAGCGGGCCATATTCCTGTTCCGGATCGGTCAGTCTGGTGAAAGCGGCAATGGTTTCCGACTGTTCATCCGGAACAGTCAGGTGCAGGATCGGCTTCTGTGGTGTCAGGCCTGCACGGGTCAGAACCTCCGGCAGAGCAGGTCCATCCAGCTCCAGCCACATAGCAGCAATCTGCTGACCATCCAGACCTGTGCCATTGATACAGATGCCCGGGAAGAATACGGTAATGCAGCCCGGTTCAACAGTATGCAGGGAATTGCCCAGCTTGAGTGTACCGGAACCGGCAGTTACATATGCAATGATGGTTCGTTCATTGAGGAACGGCAGAACCGGAGTGTCCGCATCACCGAGAAAACGGCCGTACTGGCTGAGGGAAACCTCGGTATAGCTTGCGGAATCACAAAATTGAGTTGTAATTTCAGCCATGAAAATCTCTCCTTTAATATGCATGCCTGCGAATGGATAAACATTGGGGAAAAGTCACAGGAATCCATGCAGTTAATCTCTCTTAACGCTCTTAATACCATCCATTATACGGAAAAAGGTAGCATATTTCAAGGGGTTCATAAAATTTTTCTAAGGAAAGTTAAATCTGCATTAGGGAATAAAATTTTAAAAAAATTCACCTGAATGTGAGATTTGGCGAAAACGCAAAAAAGGCTCCTGGGTATAATTATAAGCCGGAAAAACCATGTGTCCGAAAAAAGGTGCGGAAAAATGACAAAAATGTCATGGGAAAAGTATAGAAAAAAACCATAAACGAGACAAAAAGTAACATATTTTCATGAGGAATTGTTGCACGCCCTTCGGAAAGGGAGAACCGGAAAATCGTGCACAAAAAAGGAAAAATATACTGCCGGATTATTTTTTATAAATTATCCGGAAAGCCTTGTGTCTGTAATCGGGTTGTGTTATTCTTAACAGTATGGGTGGTATTGCTGAAAAATAAAAAATCAGCAAACTGCACCGGATGTTTTCTTACTTTTTTCGGCACGGCTTGTATTGCCAGGGGGCAAACGGGACTGATGCACAGGGAATTGCCGCCGGACACAAGGGTACGGAGGTGGTTCATATGAAAATAGGTTTTATCGGCGCGGGTAAGGTCGGTACTTCACTGGGCAAATTATTTGTCCGGCATGGAGTGACTGTGACCGGTTATTACAGCCGGACCCGTGAACATGCCGAGGAGGCAGCAGCTTTTACAAGGACGTTATGCTTTACTTCATTAGAGGATGCAGTGGATGCGAGCGATACCCTGTTTATCACCACACCGGATGGTGTGATTGCCCGTATGTGGAACGACATGACGGCGCTGCCGATCAAAAGTAAATGTATTTGCCATTGCAGCGGGGCACTGCCCAGTTCGATCTTTGCACATGCAGACGAATATGGCGCACGTGTCTGTTCCGTTCATCCGCTGCTGGCAGTCAGCGACAGGTTCTCCTCCTGGGAGCAGCTGGAAGGTGCATTTTTTACACTGGAAGGCAGCGGCGCTTCGGAGATGGAAGATGTGATGCGGCATTGCGGCGCACAGACAGCTACCATCCGGGCAGAGGATAAGGCACGGTACCATCTGGCAGCGTGCGTGGTGAGCAATCTGGCCGTGGGTTTGTCTGACTGGGGCATGAAGCTGCTGGAACAGTGCGGCTTTACACAGCAGCAGGCTCTGACCGCTTTGTCCCCGCTGATTCTGGGCAATGCACAGGCAATCTGTGCCAAAGGCCCCAAGGCAGCCCTCACCGGTCCGGCAGAACGGGGAGATATGGGAACCATTCAGTCGCATATGGTCTGTCTGAATCCAACAGATCAGGCACTGTATGCCCTGCTGACACGGAAACTGTGCGATCTGGCACAGGAGAAACATCCTGACAGAGATGATACCGCCCTCAGAACATATTTGGAGGGATTGTCATGAAGAACACCGTATTAACATTCCAGCAGGCGAAAAAAGAAGGTAAAAAACAGACCATGCTCACGGCATACGACTATTCGACAGCCAAGCTGATTGATGAAGCTGGCATTAACTCGATTCTGGTCGGTGATTCTCTGGGTATGGTCTGCCTTGGTTATGAGGATACGCTGGCAGTTACCATGGAGGATATGCTGCATCATACCAAAGCCGTGACCCGCGGCGCAAAAAATGCGCTGGTTGTTGCGGACATGCCCTTCATGTCCTATCAGACCTCCGTTTATGATGCGGTTGTCAATGCAGGCCGCCTGATTAAGGAAGGTCATGCACAGGCAGTCAAGCTCGAAGGCGGTGCCACAGTCTGCGAGCAGATCAAGGCAATTGTCAATGCATCCATTCCGGTTTGTGCCCATATCGGCATGACTCCCCAGTCCGTCAATGCCTTTGGCGGCTTCAAGGTACAGGGCAAGGGGGAAGCTGCTGCACAGAAGATTCTGGATGACGCACGCCGGGTAGAGGAAGCCGGTGCATATGCGGTGGTTCTGGAATGTGTTCCGGCAGCGCTGGCACAGAAGATCACTGAGACATTGGAAATTCCTACCATCGGCATCGGTGCAGGTGTCCATTGTGATGCACAGGTACTGGTATATCAGGATATGATTGCCATGTTCTCGGATTTCACCCCGAAATTTGCCAAGACCTTTGCCAATGCGGGTGCTGTCATGATGGAAGGCTTCAAGGCCTATGACAAGGAAGTCAAGGAAGGTACCTTCCCGGCAAAGGAGCATACCTTCAAGATGGATGAAACCATTATTGATAAATTATATTAAAATAAAACGGTTTAACGAAAAAACTATC
>CAMBYS010000161.1 GCA_945872165.1 uncultured Clostridia bacterium
CTAAAATAGCTAAACTGAAAAATAAAATTATAATCATAATTATTAACCTTTTAAATATACTAATAGTTCTCTTCACGCCACATAACAAATATTTCAATCCAGTAATGTAGAATAGGAATGCTCAACGCAATAGCAATTAAAGCAATCATCCAACTGTAATCCATATTGCCACCAGCAAAATGTATAATAGCAATCACTCCAGACCCAATTGCCGCTAAAAAAGAAACTAAATGAAAACCTGTAATAAATTTATTGAATCCTCGCAATAACTGATATGACTCATATGCATTATTAAAGGATTGAACTAACGCTGCGACGTAAAACGCCGAATAAGAATCACGTGCACCGCACCATAATCCAATTGCAATAGTTGCAAACATCAAACCCGATTTAACAGCTAATGCTTGTAAAGACCACGGCAGACTCTTCTTTTTTGATGCCATATATAATTATACTCCCACGAACTAAATATATGCCTCTAGGACTCAACATGCTTGACGTAATTCACCACTCGTTTTGTCATTTTAGTATAAAACCGTATCTTTACAATGGATATGTGTATAATCTAAAGATGTCAACCGGATAAAGTGAGACGCCAATAAGCAATGTAACTTAAGGGATTCCACCCGCTGCCTTCAGCTCATTATCATCTTAGTTCTATATTATAGCAAAAGTAATTAGTAAAATCAACCATTAAAAATAACAGTTTTTTATCAATATGCATGATCCCATATCATTATATCCAAGATTGTCTTATGTTCTGTAAATCAACATTCATGAGAATATTATTCAGCCGTGTTATAACACAGTTCAACAATATCCTCATTATTTGCGTATAGTGTAACGGGCTGGTTTTGATTTCTAATTTTTCTAACGGACTTCTAACAAGTGGCTGTTTTTTCTGCTTCAATTTCTCCCATTATCATTACAAGCGAAAAATCGAAAAGTAAAATAAAAGTTGAATAATTTGCTTTATTTTCTCAATATTCCGTATTATTGCTACAAAATAATTCAAATAAATCAACACTTAATAACACCATAAAACACGACGCAACACATGGCTGAAATGACTGGGGGTCAAGAGGCCGTGGGTTCAAGTCCCGCCACTCGGACCATTAAAAAGCCTTGTTTCGTGAGAAACAGGGCTTTTTCTATAACTTTTTTTCGTAGTTTCATTTTTCTGACAACATTTTGACGGCAAATTTTCATGTGATGCTTACTTTATCCATTGTTCCTCCGTAATGCACGCATGGGAACTGCCCGGGAAATCTGTTGCCTGAACGGTTTTCCAGCCGTGTGCTTCCAATGGAATATCAAAATAAAAATCACCGGGATAGGCGCGGTTCCAGCGGTACAAAACGATTTTTTCCACTTTTGCTTCATATGGAAGAGCTGCCATATCTTCAATGAAACAATATTCCCCTGTATGTGCCTCATCCAGAAATGCCTCAGAAATCCGGATATTTGGAGCAGTATCCTTGGCAAACTGCTTAGCAGAATAGGCATTCATCCAAAGTGTATGACCGGCAGTCAGCTCCAGCATCCGCTGCCGCAGTACACGGTCCTGGCTTTGCCGGCGATGATTGAACATCATTCCATAAGAATCATCAGCTGCTGCAATGAGTATCATAAAATCCCTCCCTTTATACAGTAAGATAGCATAAATAAAATAAAAGTTCAATGTATACCCCAAAAAGAAGTTCCGGGGTGTGCGTTGACGATAAAAGGAAATACTGCTATACTAAAGCAAACTTGCCGGAAGGATCGGTAATAAGGAGGAACGCATGATGAATTTTATGGAACTGGTCCAGGCGCGTGAAAGCTGCCGTTCATATCAGGATAAGCCGGTTACCCGGGAACAGCTGGTAAACATTGTGGAAGCAGGCAGATTGACTCCCAGCGGCTGCAATGCACAGCCGTGGAAATTTCTGGTGATTGATGAGCCGGAAGCAAAGGCAAAGCTGTGTGATGCATTGGTTGTGGAAGGCGGCAGTACAGGCTGCCCATGGAGAGCTTCTGTTCCTGCATTTATTGCACTGGTAGAACAGCCTGCCAAGGTGATGCCGGCGGTAGAGGCATACTATGGTGATACCCAGCGCTTTGCCCAGGGCGATATCGGTATGGCTGCTATGAATATGTGTTATGAAGCCATGGAACAGGGCTTGTCCACCTGTGTGCTTGGCCTCAATGACCAGAAGAAAATGGAACAGTATTTTGGTATCCCGGAAGGATATACGGTTCGTATGGTATTGGCTGTAGGCTACAGCGCAGAGGACAGCGAGCCGCGCAAAAAGGTACGCAAGCCATTGGAAGAGGTTTGCAGCTTCAATCAGTGGTAAAGAAAAAATCCCGGTTCTGGTTTTCAGGACCGGGATTTCTTATCATCTTCAGATTCAATGGGATTTTTTTGCTAAAACAGTATGAAAAGCAGGAGACTTTGTTTTTTCTGCACGATCCAGACGCAGTTCCATGGCAACCAGAACGGCAGAGAACAGCAGGGGCACAGCACAGAGCCATATACTGCGGATGCCCATGAACTGATGGGTAATCCAGGAGAATGCAACACCGATATGGAAACAGATCAGCGTACCGGCAAAAAACCATGCTTTTTTCAGCTGTTTTCTCTCATGGGTGATAAAGTATTCCGACAGGGCATTGACAACCTGACGGGTATTATTGGTGGAGAAAATCGAGGAGCTTGCATAGCCATATGCACCGGGGAAAGAATTCCACTGGAATGCCATGGCAAAGAAGATCGGATACAGACCGATAATCGGATTCATATCTTCCGGGAGGAAGCCGAGAATCAGAACAGTCATACAATCAATTCCCAGTGCAATGGGATGCAGATTCTTATGATATTTCTTGGAAAGGATATTGGTGCTGGCAATACCTGCCATATAAATCAAAACACCGACGATGCGGATCAGCACATCCATCAGATTGCTGCCCAGAAGGCTGGTGACAATATAGATCATATTTGAGGTCAGTGCGTTGCCGAAAAAATCTTCCCGGCACAGCAGTGCGTACACACCGAGATAGCCGCCGACAAGAGCCATAGAATGATGCATCCAGCAGGCGAGATCTTCACGGTTTTTCATATAGCTGCACATCCTTTTCCTTTTGCTGATACATATTATAAACTGGGGAAAAACGAAAGTAAATGGATAAAATCCCATATCTGATGTGTGGTTTCGTCAAAAAACTGTGAACAATCAGCAAAATCCAGTTATCGGATGTTGCTGCAGGAAAAATGAAAACGATAGAAATCAATATACAATATGCATGAGATATAAAAGAAAACGGAACATGGGTTGAAAGGGGAACCATGATGCCAGTGGATGCATCTGACAAAAGAGAAAGAAAAATGAAAGAATGGAAAAAATAACTTGCATTCTTTGGAGGGATATGCTATGCTATTCTCCGACAACGGTGTCAACTGCGCAGCAATGCGCGGTTGGTATCGTTGTTTTTATTTTTGTGTAAGAGGATTGGAGTTGAACACAATGATTGACAGTGGCAGCACAGGATTTATGATGCTATGTGCAACGTATGTCTTTCTCATGACACCGGGTCTGGCGTTCTTTTACGGAGGTCTGGTGCGCAGAAAAAATGTCTTGAATACCATGATGTCATCCGTATGTATTATGGGACTTGCATCCGTACTTTGGGTAATCTGTGGTTACTCACTTGCATTTGGCGGCAACACCCATGGAATCATCGGTACGCTGCAGAATGTATTTTTATTTGGTGTAGGCTGGGATCCATGCAGTTATGCGGACCAGATTCCTGCATTGGTATTTGCAGCATTCCAGATGATGTTTGCCATCATCACACCGGCGCTGATTACCGGCGCAGTGGTAGGACGCATGGATTTCCGTGCCCTGTTCCTGTTTATTCTGTTGTGGTCGTTTGTGGTATATTATCCGCTGGCTCACATGGTATGGGGAGAAGGCGGTTTCCTGGCTGCCATCGGTTCGATTGATTTTGCCGGCGGCAATGTGGTACATATCAGTTCCGGTGTTTCCGCACTGGTGCTTTCGATCCTTCTTGGCAAGCGTACCGGTGCAGAACACAACAGTTTCCTGCCCCATAACATTCCCTTTGTGGTTCTTGGTGCCAGCCTGCTGTGGTTTGGCTGGTTTGGCTTCAATGCAGGCAGTGCGCTTGCGGCAGATGGCCTTGCAGCACATGCCTTTATGACCACCAATACCTCCGCAGCAACTGCTATGCTGTCCTGGATGCTGATTGATATGATTCGGGATGGCAAACCTTCTGTTGTAGGTGCCTGCACCGGTGCAGTGCTTGGTTTGGTTGCCATTACACCGGGTGCCGGTTTTGTGCCGCTGTGGGCAGCTTTTATCATCGGTGCCTTGGTAAGCCCGATCTGTTATTTCGCTGTTTCTGTCATCAAGGTCAAATTCGGCTATGATGATGCACTGGATGCCTTTGGCTGCCATGGTGTGGGCGGTATCTGGGGCGGCATTGCAACCGGTATCTTTGCCAAGTCCTCCATCAATTCGGTGGCGCAGTGGGATGGTCTGATCTTTGGCGACTATCGCCTGTTTGCAGCTCAGGTGCTCAGCATTGTCATTACCATTGCCATTGCAGTTGTGGGCACATTGATTTGTGCGTTTATCGTCAAGCAGATTATGCCGCTCCGTGTGGATGAACGGGCAGAGCGGTTTGGCTTGGATGAAACCATGCATGGCGAACGTGCTTATCCGACCTTTACCGGTCTGGACTGAGGAACAGGGAGGAAGAACATATGATTAAGATAGAAGCAATCGTCCGTCCGGAAAAGATGGAGGATGTAAAAGATGCGCTGGCAACGGTGGATGTCCATGGCATTACCCTGTATCAGGTCATGGGCTGCGGTTCCCAGCGGGGCTATAGCAAAAAGGTTCGCGGACGGTCGGTATATATGAACCAGATTCCACAGATCAAAATAGAACAAGTCGTATCCAATGAAGACAGGGCCAAAATTACCATAGACGCCATAAG
>CAMBYS010000162.1 GCA_945872165.1 uncultured Clostridia bacterium
CAGCCCCCATCTGGATTACATGGCGACAACGGCTGTGCGTCTGGTACAGCAGCGAGCTTCCACTCCTGCCCATCAGCCGGAACGCCGGTTCCCCCAGAAGGTTGTCATACCTCCTACCCTGGCAGTACGCCGCAGTACAGCGGAATGCCCCGAAAATATGAAATAAAAAAGCGGAGACTGCAGCCGCAGTCTCCGCCAAATGTTCAGTATTCTAATTGGGATTAGCCGAAGTAACGCTCCAGCAGACCCTTCAGTGCACGGCCATGACGAGCTTCGTCACGTGCCATCTCATGTACTGTGTCATGGATTGCATCCAGGCCGTTCTTCTTAGCGCACTTAGCCAGATCGAACTTGCCCTGGGTTGCGCCGAACTCACAGTCAACACGCCATGCCAGGTTGTCCTTGGTGGTAGCCTTCATGTTCGGCTCCAGAGTCTCGCCCAGCAGTTCTGCAAACTTAGCTGCATGCTCAGCCTCTTCGTAAGCTGCCTTCTCCCAGTACAGACCGATTTCCGGATAGCCCTCACGATGTGCGATGCGAGCCATGCACAGATACATACCAACCTCAGAGCACTCGCCGTTGAAGTTTGCCTTCAGCTGCTCCAGGATGTATTCCTTATCCTCAGCGGATACATTGTCGTTGTTTGCAACGGTCTTCTCATATACGCCATACTCATGCTCAGCTGCCAGCTGCAGTTCGCCTTCTACAGCCTTGAACATCTTAGCCGGTGCCTTACATACCGGGCACTGCTCCGGAGCAGCGTCGCCTTCATAAACGTAACCACATACAGTACATACAAACTTAGCCATAATTAATATTCTCCTCTCAGATGAAATTTATTGACCTGTGAAATCTGCCTTGGGGACAAACTGCGCCAATGGCAGGTCATACAGCTTTTGACGGATATCCTGGTTAATTGCACCGAATAACCGATGGAAGGTGCATTCATTTTTCTGCTGGACACGGCTGCAGTCAAATTCACTGCTCAGGCAATGATTGATTTCAATTGGTCCATCAATCACTTCGATGATTTCACCCAGTGAAATCTGGTCCGCCGGTCTGGCAATCTCATAGCCGCCGCTGACACCCTTATACGAGTTTGTCAGGTTGGCCTGTGTGAGCCGGTGCAGAATTTTTAATGCAAACCGGGATGGGACACCGCTGTCATCGGAGATCTGCTTCGCACTGACTTTCCCATTGCGCTCAGCCAGACAATACATTATACGGATTGCATAATCCGCTTCATGTGTGATCCGCATGATCCACCTCCGAGTCACCTTTCTGTCTTGAGTATAGTATATCTTCCAGCCACTTCTTTGTCAAGTGAGAATCATTATTATTTTTGTTGTATCCTTCCAAAAAAATCGCAATTTTTTCAAAAAAACCGTTGACATCCGCCGGTGCTGGATGTATAATACCAATTGTCGCTGAGAGATGCGGCAGGAAATGATGGTAAAACATCGTTTCTCCCTCAGTTGCTCATATAACAGCTCAACATGCGACTGTGGCGGAATAGGCAGACGCGCACGTTTGAGGGGCGTGTGGGCAACCGTGCCGGTTCAAGTCCGGCCAGTCGCACCAAATATGCAGATGTGGCGGAATGGCAGACGCGCTAGCTTCAGGTGCTAGTGTTCGCAAGGACGTGAGGGTTCAAGTCCCTCCATCTGCACCATATGTGGATCAGGCTGCATGCCCCACCTCGGTTTTCCTCTGCCGTGTAAAAATCAAGAGGTACAAATGCAGATGTGGCGGAATGGCAGACGCGCTAGCTTCAGGTGCTAGTGTTCGCAAGGACGTGAGGGTTCAAGTCCCTCCATCTGCACCATGAAAAAGGCTCTTTTGGAAACAAAAGAGCCTTTTTCAATGAAATAAATCCCTGACGGGATTTGTGAAATATGCCTGACGGCATATGAAATAGCTGGCGCTGTGAAATACGCTGCGGCGTATCAGGGGATTTATTTTATCCTGATTGCCTCAATCAACACCGCAAAATCCAATCAAAATCAATAATATATCGTTTTTCTCCCCTGAGCCTGTCCACCAGGCTCTTTTTTGTTGTCATACCGTCCCGGCCTGTCTCATACCCTGTTAGCACAGGGAGGGATTTCTATGACCGGAACAGGCGGACTGAGTGCCGGTGAGGTGCAGCTGTCCCGACAGCTGCATGGCTCCAACAGGCTGGAAAAGCAATCGGGCAGTCCGCTGCTTTCCCGGTTTCTGGAGGGTTTTTCTGACCCCATTATCCGCATTCTGCTCATTGCACTGTGCATCAACATTGTTTTTATGCTGCGCGGCGCTCCATGGTTTGAAACTGCCGGTATCGCTGCTGCGGTTTTTCTGGCAACCTTTGTCTCTGCCTTGTCAGAGTATGGCAGCGATGCTGCATTCCGCCGTATGCAGGCAGAAGCTGCTGCGGTCACCTGCCGGGTGCGGCGGGATGGCGGAACAGTGTCTCATATTCCGGCAGAGGAACTTGTCTGCGGCGATCTGGTCTTGCTGCAAGCAGGAGAATCCGTTCCGGCAGACGGCTTTCTGCGGGAAGGTCAGCTGGATGTGGATCAGTCCGCTCTCACCGGAGAAAGCCGTGAAATCCATAAAACCCCGGAAGAAAAACAAGCCTCGCTGCTGCGGGGCAGTGTGGTGGTGTCCGGTGAAGGTCTTATGGAAGTTACAGCCGTGGGCAGCCAGACCATGTATGGCAGTATGGCACGCCAGATGCAGGAGGATACCCGGGAAAGCCCCCTGCATGTACGGCTGGAAGCACTGGCAGGCAGCATCAGCCGGCTGGGGCTTGCCGCCGCCCTGCTGGTTGCGGCTTCGGATTTATTTTTATCTCTGTTCGTACAGCAAGGCCTGTCCCAGGGCTTTGCGGCGATTGTGCAGCATATTCTGCATGCGGTAACCCTGGCAGTTACGGTTCTTGTGGTTGCTGTCCCGGAAGGCCTGCCCATGATGATTACCGTGGTGCTGTCCTCCAATATGGTACGCATGCTGCGGGATCATGTGCTGGTACGACGTCTGACGGGGATTGAAACCGCCGGCAGTATGAATATTCTGTTTACCGATAAAACCGGTACCTTAACCTGCGGACGTATGACAGCTGAACTGATTTTTACCGGCGATGGCACACGGTTTGACAGTATGGCTGACCTGCGGAATCATGCTCCCCCATTATTCGGGCAGGTGTATGCAGACTGCCGGTATAATTCCGGCGGTACCCTTTCCGCAGGCACAGTAACCGGCGGCAATGCCACAGACCGTGCCCTGCTGTCCGCAATCGCCCCTCTGGCAGCAGCAGAAACCGCTGTTCCATTGGGGGAAAAGCTCCCCTTTGATTCCCGCCGGAAATATGCGGCAATCCGGCTGCCTACCCGTGCCCTGACACTGGTGCGGGGTGCACCGGAGCTGCTGCTGTCCCATTGCACCCAATTTCTCACCTCGGACGGACAGGTTCATCCCCTGTCCCGTGAGATTCCACGGCATATCCTGCAGGAGCAGATGGAAGCCGGCGGACGGGTCGTTGCCATGGCAATTACCGATCATGCTGTCACAGCAGAACACCTGCCTGCCGGTATGACCCTGACCGCATTGGTTGTCCTGCGGGACCCGGTGCGCCGGGAAACACCTCAGGCGGTCTATCAGCTCCGCACCGCCGGCATTGCTACGGTCATGCTCACCGGAGACCATCCGGATACAGCAAAAGCAGTTGCTTCGCGTTGCGGCTTGTTGTCTGACAGGCAGACACTGGTAATTGACAGCCATCAGCTGGCAGCATGGTCAGACCGGGAACTGGAACAGCAGCTGCCAAAGCTGGCAGTCGTAGCCCGCGCCATGCCCACAGACAAAGTACGTCTGGTACAGGCTGCTCAACGGGTAGGACTGGTTGCGGGTATGACCGGCGACGGCGTCAATGATGCGCCGGCGCTCAAGCTGGCAGATGTGGGCTTTGCCATGGGCAGCGGCACCGCCGTTGCCAAGGAAGCCGGAGATATTGTCATCACCGATGACAACCTTGCTTCCATCGCCCATGCGGTGCTGTATGGACGGACGATTTTCAAAAGCATTCGGAAATTCCTTGTGTTCCAGCTGACCATGAATGTGTGTGCGGTAGGTGTATCCATTGCCGGGCCATTGATTGGCATTGATACCCCGGTAACCGTCATGCAGATGCTGTGGATCAATCTGATTATGGATACCCTTGCAGGACTGGCCTTTTCCGGAGAACCGCCTTTGAAGGAATATATGCAGGAAGCACCCAAGCAGCGGGAAGAACCGGTACTCAACAGTTATATGAAGGGGCAAATTGCCTTTACCGGACTGTATACCATCCTGCTGTGCATTCTGTTTCTGTGGTGGACACCCATGCGGCGATTTTTCTGTTATGCCGCAGAGCCATTGCGATTCCTCACTGCCTTTTTTGCCCTGTTTATCTTCTGCGGCATTTTCAATGCCTTCAATGCCCGTACCCATCGGCTGAATCTGCTGGCACATATCTGGAAAAATCCCCTGTTTGTGCTCATCATGGCAGCAGTCAGCCTGGTACAGCTGGCACTGATTTATTTTGGCGGCGCTCTGTTCCGCACAACACCGCTGCCGCTGTATGAGCTGATTGCCGCAGGGGTTCTGGCTGCCACGGTAATTCCCGTGGATGTGGCGCGTAAGCTATGGCTGCGCATGCGGGGAAAGGAACGGAATTTCTGAGTGAAACATTCCCCCACTTGCATGCCGGAAAGTTCTGTGCTATAATCAAGATACAAATGAAGCAGCTATTCATTATGTATTCACGTATAGGTGGAGAAACCCCCGGAGTTGCCGCTCCGGGGGTTTCATTTTTCAGGCTGGTTGTCACTTATGTCCCAGCTTTTCGTCCAGCCATTTGCAAATGTAATACGCGGTTACACTCGCTGCGACGGAAAGCAAAAAAGAAACAGCTATTTCCATATGTATGACCATTCCTTTCCGCTGCGCTCCAAGGCACCAAAGGGTATGAAA
>CAMBYS010000163.1 GCA_945872165.1 uncultured Clostridia bacterium
AACGCTCCTTCTCTATGAAATCATCTATCCATATTATACTGCATAAACGGAAGAAAAACAATGTTGCTGGTATCACATGCAAAGGAAAAATCCCCGTTTTCCGGATGCGGAGAACGGGGATTTCCCATGGAGAAATAAGGTGTTGGGTATATGTTTAATCAGGCTGCTGTACAGTTATAACTGAGAGTAGCCATAGGAATTGACAAGCGCTTCAATCGGGGTATGATTGGCACAGAAGGGACAATCCTTTCGCTGATAGGATGCATAGCCTGGGATATCTTCCGGTGTAAAAATGGTATGTACAGGTGTATTATCCACCGCCTCAACTGCACTGAAAATGGTAAATACACCCTTCAGCTTGCCGCCATAGTAATCAATACATTCCATACCGCGGCGAATGCTGATACCGGTGGTCACGGTTGCCATCAGAAGAATGACGTTTTTGTCACGAACCATTGGCTCTACATTTTCACGGAAAAACATCTGGCCATTGTTTGCGCATTCCGGGCAAATGACGTAAATTTTTTTCTTTTCCCGGCTGGCATACTGTTTTTGCAGTTCCTGTGACAGGAATGCGCCGATAATGCCGGTGCCATCCAGACAGATAATGGTATCAATCGCATCCATGCTGGTATATTGGTGTGCCAGCGCATGCGCACATTTTGCGGCATCAATCTGACTGGATTTCAGCATGGTCAGGTCGATAAAATAATTGACATGGGAATGACTGGTCACAAAATGTCCGGGAATAGCCTGGATAGGAACGATATTTCCATACTTCTTCGAATTAAACTGAATGATTCTGGATTCGAGTTTTTCCATTTGATTTACCCTTCTTCCTTGTATTCAATACATTGCACTGCTGCGTATTACTATCTTCATGATGGCTCTATTATATTACAATGATATCCGCAGCGAATGTGCCGTATCTGCAGAAAATTTTTCCGCATTTCGGTTCCTTTCATAAGAAGCATGAATTTCTGCACATGCATCAGAGATATTGCAAAATGGTTCTGAAAAACAGCAGGGAAGGGGATGGAGAAAAATAAAATACACTTCGTGAAAATGCAAGGAGAGAAAGAGAAACTTTTATAAAGAAGGGAAATATATAGGAAAACAACCTGCAATCAGCTGATTTTTTGCGGCGCAAATATTGATTGCATGCAAAAGGAAAGCAATATATATCTATTCTTTCCATATGTGAAAAAATTGACTTATCCGAGTTGTGGCAAAATTCAACCGAGAAACAGCAGTACGCATTTTGCCTTAGGAGTGTATACTTGTAGCAATATCGAATCAAAGAAGAGGATATGCTAGAGTTTCAATAACGAGGTGATATTGTGACACAGAAACCATTTCAGAAGGTACTGGCAGCCAACCGCGGTGAAATCGCAATCCGCATTTTCCGTGCCTGCTATGACCTTGGATTACGTACCGTAGCCATGTACTCCAATGAAGATACCAACAGTCAGTTCCGTACCCATGCGGATGAAGCATATCTGATTGGCATCAATAAAAGCCCTGTTGGGGCATATCTGGATATTCCGGGCATTATCAATCTGGCCAAGCGTCGCGGTGTCGATGCAATTCATCCCGGATATGGATTCCTGTCGGAAAATGCCGAATTTGCAAAGGCATGTGAAGAGGAGGGGATTCAGTTTATTGGTCCGCCGAGCCATATCCTTGCTATGATGGGGGATAAGCTCAGTGCAAAACAGATTGCCATTCGTGCCGGTGTACCGATCATTCCCGGATGTGCGGAACCGTTAAAGGATGGGGAGGAAGCACTGGAAAAAGCGGTTTCCTTTGGATTCCCGATTATTTTAAAGGCAGCAGCCGGCGGCGGCGGACGGGGCATGCGCCGCTGTGACAAGCCGGAAGAAGTAAAACCGGCATTTGAGCTGGTACGCAATGAAGCGCTGAAATCCTTTGGCAACGATGATATTTTCATCGAAAAGTTTTTGGTTGACCCGAAGCATATTGAAGTACAGGTTCTTGCAGACCAATATGGAAACTGCTACCATATCGGGGAACGTGACTGTTCTTTACAGCGCCGTTATCAAAAGGTGGTGGAATTTGCGCCGGCCTTTTCTGTGGATGAAACAATCCGGGAAAAAATTCGCAATGATGCCGTTAAAATTGCCAAATCGGTAGGCTATGTCAACGCCGGCACACTGGAATTTCTGGTTGACAGCTCCGGAGAATATTATTTTATCGAGATGAATCCGCGCATTCAGGTAGAGCATACGGTGACAGAAATGGTCAGCGGCATTGATCTGGTACGTGCACAGATTCTGATTGCTGAAGGATATCCGCTGTCTACACCGGAAATCGGTCTGACCTGTCAGGAGGATGTACATATCCAGGGATATGCCATCCAGTGCCGTGTGACAACAGAGGATCCGGCAAACAATTTTGCACCGGATAACGGCAAAATTACTGCATATCGTACCGGCGGCGGCTATGGCGTTCGTCTGGATGGCGGCAATGCCACAACCGGTACAGTGGTTTCTCCCTATTATGATTCCCTTTTGGTAAAGGTCACCTGTCAGGACAATACCTTCCAGGGCGCATGCCGGAAGGCACTGCGTTCCATCAACGAAGTACGGGTACGCGGTGTCAAGACCAACATTCCATTTGTAACCAATATCCTGAGCCATCCCACATTTTTAGCGGGTAAATGTCACACAAAATTTATTGATGAAACACCGGAGCTGTTTGATATTCTCGGTTCCCGTGACCGGGCAACCCGTGTATTGAAATACATCGGATGCATTGAGGTAAACCGTCCGGATCCGGATCCCAAGGTGTATGAAAAACCCCGGTTCCCGGAGGGAAGCGGAAATCCAAAGCCGGGTCTGAAGCAGATGCTGGATGAAAAAGGTCCGGAGGCAGTCAGCAAATGGGTATTGGATCAGAAAAAGCTGCTGATTACCGATACCACCATGCGTGATGCCCATCAGTCCCTGCTTTCCACCCGTATGCGTACCCGTGATATGGTCAAGGGAGCAGATGGTACAGCGGATATTCTGGCGGATTGTTTTTCTCTTGAAATGTGGGGTGGTGCGACCTTTGATGTAGCATTCCGATTCCTGCATGAATCACCATGGGAACGTCTGGATCTGCTGCGGGAAAAAATCCCGAATATTCCGTTCCAGATGCTGCTCCGCGGCGCAAATGCCGTTGGTTATGCCAATTATCCCGATAATGTTGTCCGTGAATTTATCCGGCAGAGTGCAAACAGCGGTATTGATATTTTCCGTGTGTTTGACTCGCTGAACTGGATTCCGGGTATGTCGGTAGCCATTGATGAAGTCCTGAACCAGAATAAATTCTGTGAAGGTACCATCTGTTATACCGGTGATATTCTGGACAAGACACGCAACAGTTATACCCTGGATTACTATGTCAAGATGGCAAAGGAACTGGAACGAATGGGGGTACATTCCATTGCCATCAAGGATATGTCGGGGCTGCTGAAGCCATATGCCGCAAAGGAACTGGTACATGCCCTGAAGCAGGAAATTGCCCTTCCGATCCATCTGCATACCCATGATACCACCAGCAATCAGGTGGCAACACTGCTCATGGCAGCAGAAGCCGGTGTGGATATCGTGGATACCGCCATTGCGTCCATGTCCAGCCTGACCTCTCAGCCGTCGATGAATGCGGTTGTGGCAGCACTGCAGGGTAATGAACGGGATACCGGACTGGATTTGAACGGTCTGCAGAAGCTGACCGATTACTGGTCTGATGTCAGACTGCGGTATAAGAACTTTGACCATGGATTAAAGACACCGGTGACAGATATTTATAAATATGAAATCCCAGGCGGTCAGTACACCAATCTGGAACCACAGGTGGTATCACTTGGTCTTGGCAGCCGGTTCCAGGAAGTCAAAGAGATGTATAAAACCGTCAATGATATGTTGGGCGATCTGATTAAGGTAACACCATCCTCCAAAATGGTTGGCGATCTGGCGATTTTCATGGTACAGAATGAACTGACACCGGAAAATATTGTAGAACGGGGCGAATCCCTGACCTTCCCGGATTCTGTTGTATCGTATTTCAAGGGGATGATGGGACAGCCTCCCTGTGGATTCCCGAAGGACATTCAGAAGGTTGTACTGAAGGGAGAAGAACCGATTACCTGCCGTCCCGGCGAATTGCTGGAGCCGGTTGATTTCGATGCCGTGCGCAGGGAGATTGAATCAATTCATCCCAATCCGGATATGCGTGATGTGATTTCCTATTGTCTGTATCCCAAAGTCATGGAAGATTTTTGGAAATATGATAAAGAATATGGTTATCTGATGCGTATGGGCTCCCATGTCTTTTTCTATGGCATGCAGGTAGGTGAAACTACCCAGATTAACATTGAGGACGGCAAGACTTTGGTTATCAAATATCTTGGCCTTGGAGACCGAAATGATGACGGTACCCGGAATGTTATTTTTGAGCTGAATGGCAGCCGCCGTGAAGTCGCTGTGCCGGATCAGCATGCGGAATCCACAGCAGATGCAGTGGTTATGGCAGATCCGAAGGATAAGGGTCAGACCGGCGCTTCCATTCCCGGTATGATTACCAAGGTCAATGTCAAGCCGGGGGATATCGTCGAAGAAAATCAGGTTCTGGCTGTCATCGAAGCCATGAAGATGGAAACCTCCGTTGTGGCACGTATGAGTGGCCATGTGGAAGAGGTATTTATCAAGGAAGGCGATACCGTAAAGGCAGGCGAACTTTTGATTACCATTAATTGCTGCTAATTTTTGTGTGCACCACCATTATTCCTTTCCCAATATAAGAAAAGCAGGCTGTATCCGAATTTGATTTCGCACGCAGCCTGCTTTTACATTTTACCATTTTTGTTGAAAAAAGAACAAAATTCCTTTATACTATGTTGCGTAATCCTATGATTTAGCTTTCAAAAGCATCAATATAGAACAAAAGGGATGAACATTTCTTATGATACAAACCGAACGATT